>CAXTDO010000391.1:0-6233 GCA_964242315.1 uncultured Flavihumibacter sp. | reverse complement strand
GTATTCGCGTGTCATGTCCATATCTTTGCCACTGATAAAAGGCACCGGGTGAGCCGGGTCTGAGATAAACTCTTTGTAAGATTCCCTTTTTTCCTTAGGGGCGGTAAATGAAAGTTTACCACCGTCCAACAGGTATAATTTCTTTTCAGTTGCCGCCTTCGGTGGCCAGGCAGTATAAGTTTTCCATTGATTGATACCTGTCTGGTAAGTACTTACCGGCGGCAGGTCAAGAGCAGTCCCTTTCAGATAATGACTGAAGAATTTAAACTCAATATTTTCACGGTAGTAAGGTGCGGTTTCGCCACCGAAATCAACATCACCCAGGTGATCTCCCATCCCGCGGGACCATCCGCCATGAACCCAGGGACCCATTGCGAAATATACCGGGGTAGCGGGATTGTTTTTCACCAGCGTTTTGTAAGTGTTAATGGCGCCATACAGGTCCTCGGCATCGTACCAGCCGCCGGTTACAAGCACTGCCGTTTTTATGTCGTGAAGATGATACAATACATTCCTGTCTTTCCAGTGCTGGTCGTAGTCAGGGTGATCCAGCATTTCGTTCCACAGCCTGATCGTATCCTTATAATATTTTGCATTGGTATTTTTAACCGGGCCCATCCGCATAAAAAAATCATAGCCATCATTGGTACCAGGATTGAATTGAGCCGCCCGTCTTTGAGTGGGCTTATCATCCTGACGGTTAGTAAAACCGGGATAAAAGCCAAAATTGGCCACCAGCATAAAAGCACCGTTATGAAAAGCGTCATCCCGGTACAGGTCGGCAATGGGTGCCTGCGGCGAGGCGACCACCAATGCCGGATGGCGGCTGAGCAATGCCGTTGTAGTATAAAAGCCCGGATAAGAAATTCCCCATACACCTACCTTGCCGTTATTATTATTTATGTTTTTCAACAACCAGTCGATGGTATCAAAAGTATCTGTTCCTTCATCCACATCTTTATTTGTTTTATGCTCTTCCAGTTCCGGGGTCATTTCTTCATAAACACCTTCGCTCATCCACCTGCCGCGAACATCCTGGTACACAAAAATGTACCCATCATGGAGAAATAACGATGAAGGGCCTAAAGACTGTTTGTATTTATCCAATCCGTACGGTGCTACACTATAGCAGGTGCGGTCCATCATGATGGGATATCTTTTGGATTGATCTTTAGGAGTGTACACTGAAGTGAACAATTTTTTTCCATCCCGCATCGGTATCTCGTACTCGGCTTTTTGGTAATTATCTTTTATATAAGTGGCATCAGCAGCCTGGGACAAAACAGCACAACAATAAAACAACAAACCGACTATCAGGACCGCACGCATAAGCAAAGATTATTTTCAACTAAATTAAGAAGGATCGTTTAGAACTGGTGTTATGTTAATAGACAAACACCTTTCAGCCTTTCAACCAGTTGAAAGGCTAAAAGGTGTTTGTCACACTTAATACCCCGGATTTTGTTTCAGAGTGTTATTGCTTTTTTTAATTTCATCGGTAGGAATAGGCAGTAAATAATAATAATTGCCTTTCCACGGTTTTCTTACTTCGGCTTCTGCAATTACGCCATAAGTATATGCTATCTTACCTTGCAGAGCTCCCGGTTGAGCGCCTGTCCAGTCCATGGTAACGCGTGTAAGGCCCCGTACCGGGATATCTATATTTCCAGGTGCTGCCTTCCAGCGCATGAGATCGAAAAAGCGGGAATCTTCCAGGTGTAATTCCATGGCCCTTTCATTTCGGTATTCTTTCACCAGATCGGCGCCGGAACTGGTGATATCGGGCATATTAACCGATGGGCGTTTTCTAACTTTATTGATGTATTCCCTTGCCAGCACCTCGTTGCCTAATGCTATTTGTATCTCGGCATAGTTGAGGTAGTATTCAGCTAATCTCATGAAAACTATCGCCTGGTTATAGTCGAAATCATAACTGGCACGTGGCCCGGTAAAGTCGAGTAATCTTCTGAATGTATAACCTGTTTGAACTCTCCAGTGAAAGGGTGTTAATCCCTTCACCCAGTAGGTTTTAGAGTCGCGACCGAAATCGAAAAGGTTTTGTCCGTTTTTCGGGTCAACCTTGTTAGGATTGAGATAAGGCCCCGCATTATCAGGATTTGGATTTGCATCTTCCCAATACTCATAAGTGCGAACCGTGGATTTTGCACCATCGTTGATGGTGAAAGGACCGGCGCCCGGGTAAATAATAGCCGTATAGTAGCGTGGATCGCGGTTTACGTTCGGATTTTGAGGGTCGTAGCCGGAAGCAGGATTTACCGTTACGCCATCATCCAGGTAAGGGTACTTTCCATTTGTCAACTGAAACATGTTAACAAACGTTTGTGTGGGCATGATGCGTTGCCGCGCATCAAATCCGCTCGGCCAATAGTCGTAATTAAACCCCCAGTCCGGTATCCTCGTTCCCGGTGTAAACGATTTACCAAAAATGATTTCATCATTTTTTACGGGCCTGGTAAACAGATCGCTATGTGTAGCATGAAGCGTATAACCCAGGTCAAGCACAGCTTTGGTAGCTGTTTCAGCCGCCTGCCATTTTGCTTTATCGTTTGTTGGGTTGTTCAACGGGCTGGCCAGGTACAGCGCCACACGTGCTTTCAAAGCCATAGCCACTTCTTTCGTGATTTTTCCTGAAGCACGGGGAACATCTTTTAGTGAAACGATTGCCTTATCGCATTCACTTAAAACGAAGGTTGCACATTCATCAAAAGTATTGCGGGGAATATTAAAACTATTATCATCCAGTTTAAAACTGGTGGTGATAAGGGGAACACCTCCGTAAGTACGCATCAGCTCAAAATACATCCATGCTCTTAGGCAGTACATCTCTCCTTTCATTGGCTCAAGCAACTTTGGATCAATAGGTGATGTTGGAATTTTTTCAAAAAAGATATTTGCTTTTCTGATATTGCTGTATTCGTCATTCCAAACACTGGTAAGGTCGTTGACGTTGTCAGGTGTAAGTGTACCATCAAGGTACTGGCGGATGCCGGCAGCCCTGTCATGGGTTTCCGGTTGATCCACTGCTACATCCGTCAGTGCTTCATATCCGCCTGTGCCCGGACTCCAGGGTGGCCTTATGCCGTTGTACACATTGTACACGTAGCTTTGAAGAAATTTGGCATCGGTAAAAACCGCTGTTTCCGATATGGCGTCCAGCGGCTGCTTATCTAAAATATCCCTGTTACAGGCGATCACGCCGATAACAAATACCGGCAGCACCAGTAAGGATATCTTTACCCATTTGTTTTTTGGAAAAGTATATTTCATATGATTTTATTTAGAAAGTGAGATTAAGTCCAAAGCTCAGGGTCTTCATGTTCGGATAGACACCGCCGTTACTACTTAAGAATTCGGGATCTCCTGCGCCATATTTTTTCAAATTATTATACAGCATCAGTAAATTGTCGCCAGACAGGTAAAATCTTAACGCGGAGATGCCTACCCGGGAAATTATTTTCTTTGGAAGTTGATATCCCAGCTCAACCGATTTCAGGCGCACCCACTTGGCATCGTGATAATAAAAATCACTATTCGAACTGGCCACGCCGGTCGGCGAAATCATGGGAAGCTCAGAACCGGTATTCTCCAGCGAAAAACTGTTCTTTGCTACATATTCCACACCGTTACCTGACGCGCCGGAATTAAATGCGTTACTTACCCGCCATTTGGCGCCACTTTGCCCTTGAAATAATATGGTTACATCAAGGTCTTTGTAGGCTAATCCCACGGTTAATCCATACTGCATTTTAGGAAATGCGCCGGTATAATAACGGTACTGGTCTTTACTATCAAGTTTACCGTCTTTATTTAAATCTTCAAAGATTAGTCCTCCTAAAGTAGCGCCCGGATAATTTACATTCTTTGTCAAATCTGCCTGGGTTCTGTAAACCCCTATTGATTTGTACAGCAGTTCCGAGCCAAGCTTTTGCCCTTCCAGTTTCTGGTATGGTTCAGCCTGCGGTGTTTCATCGAAGTAAATTATTTTATTATCGTTGTATGACAGGTTGCCCCTGACATTCACATCTACCTGGCCCACCTTTTTTGTATAACCCAGTTGCAATTCAAATCCTTTACTATCCATCTTGCCGATGTTTTCATCCGGAAGAACCAGACCGGTATAACCCGGAATGGATGCCTGCCTTCTTCCTAAAATATGGGATGTTCTTGTCTTAAAAAAATCGGCTTCAAAGGTTAGCCTGTTCTTAAAAAATCCTGCTTCTAATCCCAGATCCGATGTTTCGCTCACTTCCCAGGTAATATTCGGATTTGGTGTAGTAGTAGCAGTTACACCCCGTACGTCGCTACCATTGATTACAAAACCAGGCGCATAACCAAACGCACCTATGTACTGAAATGGATTAACACGGTCGTTTCCTAATTGTCCCCACGAAGCCCTGATTTTTAAGTTGCTGAACAAATTAGCGGGCATAAAAGATTCTTTACTTACGAGCCATGCTGCCGAAGCCTGTGGAAAGAATCCAAACCGGGTTTCTTTTGGAAAGATCGGCGAACCGTCATAACGGGCGCTGAAGCCGAGAAGGTATTTGCTCTTATAATCATAACTGGCGCGGCCGAAATAATTTTGTCTGGCAGATTCGCTGGCGCCACCATTGTTGCTCCAGTTCTGACGGTCGGTGCTGCCGGCAAAAAGTTGATCTATTTGAGCAGACTCAAATCCAAGGCGTTGCGCATAGAAATTATTGTCTTTATATTCCATTTGCTCATAGGCAACAAATACGTTAAACTTATGATCGTTTATCTGGGCATTATAGGTAAGCTTTATATTCTCTGTTACGCGTAAGCTTTGCGAAAAATCTTCCCTTAATCCAATATCTTCTATCGTTCTTGATTGTTTTTCCACCACCGTACCAGGTGTTGTACCACGCTCATAATAACGCCATGTATAGTTGAACGTTTTATTATAATTCATGGTTTTTACGATGTTTGCAAAGCCGTCCAAAGACAATCCTTTTACAAATGGTAAATTGTATTTAAACCGCACCGTACCGCTTATCACATCAACCAGGTATTTGCGGTAACCCGGACTGAGCAGCCTTGCTGCCGGATTGGACTGCGACCAGCCTTCGCCGGGATAGCGGTAATCTCCTCCGATATAGGCTTCCTGCAACGGGCTCACAAATGCAAACGCACCTACATTACCGCCGGGGACTTCCTGCGGTGTCTGGGTATTTTTCTCTCTTGCAGATAAGTCAAGCCCTACTTCAAGATTATCGGTAACCGATACGTCTACATTGCTTCTTACATTGTATTGCCTCAGCTTAGTTTTATCATCACCCCTCAGGATGCCTCCCTGCCCGGCGGTACCCAGAGAAACAAAATACCTTACTTTTTCACTTCCGCCGCGCATGGTAAGCGATTCCCTGGATTGTTTGGCCGGCGGGTCTACGAGAGCTGCGTACCAATCTTCCGCCCTTCTCGTTCCGTTTCTGAAAGATTCGATCAGTGCATCCGGAAAGTCAACAGGTGTATTTTCCAGCTTTCTTCTGTCGTTCAGCACTTTCATATACTCAAACGCATCGGCCACCTTTGCTTTTACTGTAGGCGATTGGTAGGATTGCGTAGCGGAAAAATCAAAGGAAGGCTTACCTGTTTTACCGCGTTTAGTAGTAACCAGAATAACACCACCTGCCGATTGAGCGCCATAGATGGCAGCCGAAGCGTCTTTTAACACGGAAATCGTTTCTATATCGTTGGGGTCTAACCGGCTTAAACCGTCGGGGTCGGCATTGGCAACTCCATCAATAACGATCAGTGCAGAACTGTTGCGGTATGTTTTCGGACCTCTTACTAAAATCTCCGCATCATCAAAGCCTGGTACGGCGCTTCTCTGATTTACATACAACCCTGCCAACCTGCCCGATAAGGAGTTAGACAAGGAAATGGCGTTGCTCTTTTTAAGCTCATCACCGGTTGTTTGCACTACGGCATTGGTAAGTTCCGATCTTTTTTTAGTACCATATCCTACCACCACAATATCATCCAGGTTTTTTGAAGCCAGCGTTAATTTTATATTGATATTGGAGGATGATCCTACAGGTATATCCTGGCTGGAATACCCGACAAAAGAAACCTCCAAAATACTCTTAGCGCTCTTTACGGTGATGGTGTAGTTGCCATTCTGGTCGGTAATAACGCCATTTTTGGTGCCCTTTTCCAGCACGTTCGCGCCGGCAATTCCTACTCCATTTTCG
>CAXTDO010000390.1:0-6235 GCA_964242315.1 uncultured Flavihumibacter sp. | reverse complement strand
GGGCCATAATCAAAAACAGCCGTGATGGTATCCCAGTTCCTTCTTCCATCTTTCCACATATAAATTCCGCCGTTGGCAACACAACTGCGTGGGTGTTTTAATCCTGAAAACCAATGCACGGTATCTATCTGATGCGACATCCACTGTCCTGAAAGCCCTGAAGAATAGGGCCAGAACAAACGAAACTCCAGGTATTTGCGTGGATCGAATTTATCGGCAGGTCGATTTTGTAAAAACCGTTTCCAATCGGTATCTGCTTCTTTTAACAACGGTACTACGTCGGGGCGGCGCCAGCGGCCGGGCTGGTTTACGTTCCAGGTAAGCTCTACCATTGTGATGTCGCCAAACTTGCCGCTTTTAATAAATTCTTCGGCAGCATGGTAGTTGGAGCCACTTCTTCTCTGGGAACCTATCTGTAGAATTCTATTGGAAGCCTTCACTGCTTTCAATGCATCCCTGTTGTCTTCCATCGTTTCTGCAAAAGGTTTTTCACAATAAACATCGCATCCGGCATTTACCGCCTCAATGGCGCATCGCGCATGTGCAAAGTCAGGCGTACTAATAATCACTGCATCAACCTCTTTTGAACTGTACAATGCATCATTATTTACAAAAGGCTTTATATCATGGCCGAATTTCTCTTTTAAAGCACCACATCCGTCTTCCCTTCTTTTTTTCCAAAGGTCTGAGATCGCCACCATATCAAAATTCAACTCTTTATAGTGGTTGATAAAACTTGGCAGTAATGAACCGCGGAAACGATCGGAGTAGCCAACCACTCCCACCCTCACCCGATCATTGGCGCCAATGATATTAGCATAGCTTTTGGCGCTGAAGCCCATTGCGCCAATATATATTCCGGCGCCTGCCTTAGCAGAGTCTTTTAAAAAAGTACGACGTGACTTTGACATGGTATTTTGTATTTGTTGTAAGTAAATTAGTTTGGCTTTCAGCAATCAGCCTTGAGTGTCAGTTCAATTGCGGTCTCATATGGCTGTGAGAAAGAATGAATATTGATCGTACTAAAATACGCTATAATATTTTACAGGTGAAATTTTTTGCTGGCTGATATTAATTAGCCGAAAGGTTACGCAAGTTGTTTCAAAAGCGTATCTTTTATGTACTTACTGCTTTTGGTGATGCTTTCAATAGGGTCTATATCGAAGTTTTCCTGTTCCATATAAAACCGCTTCATACCGGAAAGCTTTGCATGGGCGAAGATCTTTTTAAAATCAATGCTGCCGTTGCCAATTTCCGTATTACGGTTTGTTTTTGATTTATCCATGTCTTTCACATGCCACATTTCAAAACGGCCCGGATATTTCTTAAACATTTCAACCGGATCCTGTCCACCCCTGACAGCCCAATAAAGGTCAAGCTCCATATGCAACAGTTTAGGATCGGTTTCCTTCAATAATACATCATATCCCGAAATGCCGCCATTTAACGGATCGAACTCCGTGTTGTGGTTATGATAACCGAGCTTAATACCTGCTTTCTTGCAGATCTCACCGGCTGCATTGAAACGTTCGGCCACTTTTTTATAGTCGTCCGTTGTTTTAACGTTCGCATGACTAAAGCTGGAAACCGTCATGTATTCCTGTCCCACTCCTTTTGCTTTATCTATCTGCACTTTTACGTCCTCATCCGGACCGTTACTCAGCAAATATTTATCAACTGTGTAATGACCACTGTAAGAGGTAAGGTGATTTTTAACAAGCAAAGCTTTAAATGCTTTTGGCTCCAATCCGAAGAACTGGCCGCCATACGTTTCAACGTCGCTGTAACCGGCTGCCGCTATTTTTGCCAGGAATCCATCTACATCCTTACCGATTATTTCGCGGATGCTGTATAGCTGAATTCCGATCTTCATATTTTTTGCAAATAAGGCAGATGGCTTAAAAGCCATGCCGGCCATCAGTAAGCCGGAACTTTGAAGGAAAGATTTTCTGGAGATCATTTTTTTAATTATTAATGGTTAATTGTTGATTGTTAATTAAACAAAAGAGGGAACAACCTGTGAAGTTTCTAAAAACCTCACAGGTTTAGAAGTCATGGTGTTTCCGTATCCGAAACCTGTGAGGTTTTTAGAAACCTCACAGGTTGTTCCCTCTTTTTACCCCTGCAACGCGTGATCCGCATGAATATCCTCTCCGGACCAGATCTTTTTTGCGCTCCAGTCGGTTGCCGGGCCGCTCCAGAACTCATCTTCCGGTGGCAGGCCCAAGGCAAGGAAACCGGTTGACGTTAAATACAGGCTGCCGGTTGAAATATATTCTTCACCCAGTGAAAGCTGGTGCCCTGCCAGTCCGATTTGTAGCCACCCATTGCTGTCGAAATTGCCGGGTGACTCAAAGATCCTTTTCATAACCGACGTTAAGGCGCATCGCACCTGCATAGGGGTTACTCCCGCTGGCAAAATTTTCATCAGCGCAATTTGCGATAAGGCATGGAAGGCGCCTATCCTGTAACAGATAGACCTTCCGATTACAGGATAGGTTCCGTCGGCAGCAATCAGGCGCTCCTGAATAAATGCGTAACGTTGTGCTCTTTTAAGCGTTTGATTGTACGCTTCTATTTTTACGATTCCTTTTGCCTGCATCACCTGCATAGCCTGGAGCATCATGGGATGTATTACAAAACTGTTGTAATAATCCCAGTGAAAAGTATCGCCATCGCCATACATACCATCACCTTTATACCATTCATTATGTTTTTTGGTGGCATAATCCAATCTTACAATATCATATTGCTCATCAAAGTAAAGGAACATCGTTTCCACCATCGACATGAACAGCAGCCAGTTATTATAGCCGGGAGGTACGCCCCTTGAGAGCCGCAGTGCATTCAGAAGGTGTTGTTTGGTAGCTGGAGATAACCTTGCGTAAATTTGTTTTGGGGCACGAATTAGACCGTGTGCAAGAAAGGCTGCATCTACCAGTGATTGCGAGGGTGTGATGCTTGGTTTGCCAAAGTTCATGTAATCTTTAGAAGACGGATTAACAGCGTTTTCAATACAGGAAGTCGTAAGATCAATGTAAGTTTTTCTCAGTTTGCCTTCAGGTGTGTTGTCAGGGCCCAATTCAAGCCAGGGCGCTATTCCGGCTAGCAGTCTGCCGAAGGCTTCGAGGTGGGTGAATTTGCTGCGATCACCTTTTTTGCCAGGCTGGGCCTCCACCGGCATGTTTTGCTTAAGTGTTTGTTTACTTAGATTCTGCAACAACGGATCTGCAATGCGGGTGAGGGTTTTGATCCAGTAATCACGGTCGGTTATCAGGGCTTCGGTAGTGTTGTGATTTTGTGTTTGGGCATTGGCATTTAATCCCAGTATTGGTGTGGCTAAAGCAATCGTTGAAAGGTTCTGTAAGAAATTTCTTCTTTTCATTTTTCCGACTGGTTAACGAATCGGGCTCGGTAATAAATTCAAAAATAACCTTTTCGTCGTGCATTAGTGCAGGCCGAATAAATTTAACTGGCTTACTATTTTACCTTAAATAGTTTGTACATGAAAAAAAAGTACGAAACTTGCCCTCAATCTAAATCCTCATATACCTCATGTCGATACTTGATCAATTCAAACTGAACGGAAAAACAGCCCTCGTAACAGGTTGCAAAAGAGGTATCGGTAAAGCCATGTCGCTTGCGCTGGCCGAAGCAGGTGCAGACATCATCGGCGTATCAGCATCGCTGGAACTATCGGGAAGTAAGGTGGAACAGGAAGTTACAGCATTGGGACGCTCGTTCAATGCATACCAGGCTGACTTTGCCAACCGCAAAGAAGTATACTCCTTTATTGAAAAAGTAAAAACCGAACACAAAACAATAGACATACTGGTTTGTAATGCTGGAACCATCCTGCGTAAACCAGCCGCCGAACACCCGGATGATTATTGGGATACTGTTATGGAAGTAAACCTCAATGCGCCTTTTATTCTTGCACGTGAATTTGGAAAAGATATGCTGTCAAGTGAAAAAGGCAAGATCATTTTCACTGCGTCATTGCTAACATTCCAGGGCGGCATTAATGTTCCGGGCTATGCCGCCAGTAAGGGCGCCATCGGGCGTTTAACTATGGCGCTTGCCAACGAATGGGCTGCAAAAGGAGTGAACGTAAACGCCATCGCGCCAGGATACATAGCAACAGATAACACGGAAGCATTGCGTGATGATCCCGAACGCAGCAAAAGCATCTTAAGTCGCATCCCCGCCGGAAGATGGGGCACCGCCGAGGATCTGATGGGCGCTACCCTCTTTCTTGCATCGGCTGCTTCCGATTATGTAAACGGAATCGTACTTACCGTAGACGGAGGGTGGATGGGAAGGTAATGATTAATTATTAATGGTTAATGATTAATTGTTAGTGGTTAATTGTTAATGATTAATGTTGTTGTTCTCCATAATTAACCACTAACCACTAACAATTAATCATTAACCATTAATAATTATGCAACAGCTATACGCCCTCGGACCTAACGAAGTGAAATTATTCAGCACGAAACAATTACGTGAAAATTTTTTAATAGAAGGCATCCTTACTGATGATGCTATAAATTTTACTTATACTCATTATGACCGCATGATGATCGGCGGGGCCAAACCAACTTTAAATACGCTAACCCTTGAAACATATCCGGAACTGCGTTCGGAATTTTTTCTGGAAAGAAGGGAGATCGGCATTATAAACGTAGCTGCTGAAGGAGTGGTTGAAGTAGATGGCACGCCATATACCGTTTCCAAAATGGATTGTTTATATATTGGTAAGGGCGCGAAGAAAGTAAGCTTCAGCAGCAACAATCCAAATGACCCGGCGATGTATTATCTGCTGTCAAGTCCTGCTCATAAAGACCTGCCGGCAAGGTTGATGAAAAAAGAAGAAGCGGCTCCTGTTGAACTGGGGTCTCTTGCAATGGCCAATCAACGTACTATTTATAAATATATCCACCTGCAGGGCATCGAAAGCTGCCAGCTAGTGATGGGACTGACCGTATTAAAAGAAGGCTCTGTATGGAACACCATGCCTTCGCATACCCATGACCGTAGAATGGAAGCCTATTTTTATTTTGATGTTCCGGAAGGCCAGCGCATACTTCACCTCATGGGACAGCCACAGGAAACCAGGCACTTGTTTGTTGCCAACCACCAGGCAGTAGCTTCTCCGCCCTGGAGCATTCACTCCGGTGCCGGAACCAGCAATTATGCTTTTATCTGGGGCATGGCGGGTGAGAACAAAGATTATAGTGATATGGATCCTGTGACGGCCGTGGAGTTGAGATAGTTTTTTCAAAGCATAGAGAATGTCTGAACTGTGATTAATTGATTTAATGATTACTATGAAACATCTCATAGTAATCATTAAATCAATTAATCACAGTTCAGACATTCTCTATGGTTAAAAAAGCATTTTATATAACAGTCCTTCACTAAAATTTTTGTTACTACGGTTAACTGATTTTTAACAATGCCGCAATACAAATGAGTTTAATTTTAACTCCGTATTAGTAACAATATCATTTTAATATATTATAAATGACGACGATTATTTTACTTTCATAAATAAGTTGGCATGTTTGAGCATACAATGAAAGGCTGTCAATCCTTGTTTGTTGTACTATATAAACGTTCTTAATACACCAGATAAAAACGCTGGTTTTATTTTCTGTCTGCCAGGTTCCTGGTATAGCTGGCCCTTAACCCAACCTAAATTTAAAAAATATGCCACGGCACTTATTGGTGCCGGTGACATCCTGTTTATTAATCACACTTGTAAATTAAAATCTGCTATATGATGAAAAAAAATCCTGTTAAGCTGATCTTTTCATTTTTCTTATGTTTCTTACTGTTTCTATCTTCCCAGGCACAGAATAAAAAAGTTACCGGTACCGTGAGAGATAATACCGGTTCAGCTCTTTCCAATGTTTCAGTGCAGGTGAAAGGCACTAACATCGGCACTCTTACCGATGCTAACGGAGGCTTTAGCCTGAATGTTACCGGCGGTTCAAGGCTGGTGTTTAGTTTTGCCGGTATGGCAACCCAGGAAGTTACCGTTAACAACCAGTCCACTATTTCCGTTCAGCTTCAAGTAGCAAACGAGTCGCTGGGTGAAGTAATAGTTTCAATTGGTTACGGAACGGCCAGAAGATCGGATGTTACCGGTGCTGTTGCCACTATCAAAGGCGAGCAACTGATGGACAAGCCCGCTCCAAACATCTCGCAGGCGCTGGAAGGAAAAGTAGCC
>CAXTDO010000389.1:0-6280 GCA_964242315.1 uncultured Flavihumibacter sp. | reverse complement strand
GGAGGAAACGCAAAGGGCGCCGAGGCTTCCTCTGCGCCCTCTGTGTTTTCTCCTCTGTGCCCTCTGCGGTTAAAATAACACTTGAGAATATGACCGTTTCGATCATTATAACCTTATGTTAAAATTTCCTCTTGCAGGAGAACAAATCAATTTGTATTTTGCCTGTAGAATTTTATGAAAAGCTGTAATCTGAATTATATTATTGTAGAGATACTTTAAATTTAAACCATATGGATACAGGTCAAACGTCTGAAAATAGTCGTTCTCCACTTCCGTTACCAGCACCCGAATTGTATCGACTGAATGTTTTTGTTGGTAACTGGCGTTCAGAAGGTAATTCTTATGGTAATAATCATCAATCAAAGAACAACCCTTATGCTTCGGCGCAAAAATGGGTCAGCGATGAAAGTTATGAATGGGTGTCGGAAAACTTTTTTCTTATTCACCGATGGAATGGATATGTAGGTGGCAATAATTTCAAAGGCCTTGAGATCATGGGATACGATGTGGCAAGAAAAGAATACTTTACCCGTAAGTTTGATGAAGAAGGAAATGCAACAAAATATAAAGTAACCGTAACAGACGATACCTGGAAGTTTATAGAACCCTTTACAAGAACAACTATAGTATTTGGCAACAAAGGTAATACGATGACCTTTCAACGGGAGTGGAGACAGGAAGGAGGGGATTGGTTACCGTTATGTAATCGCAAGGCATCAAAGAAATAAATAGCGAACCTTCTAACCGGCCCCTTCACTTCAATTCTAATGACGTATCGTACCATTCCACCTGCTCCTGAATTATCCCGTTACGTCAGATTCTTCTGGGTACTGGAAGGTGATGCGTCTGCTGGGCATCCTTACATTCATAGATCCCTTGCCGATGGCTGCTGCGAGATGATCTTTCATTATAAAGGTCAATTCGATGAATTGCTGGATGATGGTTCATTAATATCTTCATTATATTCGGGAGTAAGTGGGCCATCGCAAAAATTCTCCAGGTTCTCTACCAGGGAAAGCTTCGGTATCTTTGGAGCTTACTTATATCCTTACTCCATATCATTATTATGTGGTGTTCCTGCTGCTGAATTAACTAATAATCTGCCCGACTTGCGAGCAGTTTCAGGACAGGAAGGAGCCGACCTTGAAGAACAAATTATGCTTGCATATGACACTCACGCACGCGTAAAAATTCTGGAAAATTTTATTACCTTAAAATTAAGTTTATATAAGCATTACCAGCCTT
The DNA here is from genome assembly GCA_964242315.1 of uncultured Flavihumibacter sp. GTDB lineage: Bacteria > Bacteroidota > Bacteroidia > Chitinophagales > Chitinophagaceae > JADCRZ01. Next base: position 5,035 of record CAXTDO010000389.1, on the reverse strand, counting down.
CAGTTATATCTGCCATTCGTTATGTTATCAGGATGAAAGGAATTGTACATATAAATGAGATAGCAGCGCAGCATTATTTGTCTACCCGGCAATTCGAACGCAATTTTAAATCATGGGCCGGCTTCAACCCTAAATTGTATGCACGTATCATACGCTTTCAGGCAGCTACAAATGAATATAAATACAAACAGAAATCCTTAACTGAAATTGCGTATCAATGCGGATATTACGATCAGTCTCATTTTATTCATGATTTCAAAGAGTTTTCCGGATATCATCCAAAGCAATATTTTTCCGGCAATAATGAAGGAACCTCCTGGAGGGACGTGTAAGAATGTCGCATTCTTCCAATTTCATGTTTTATACTGTAATTATATTTGATTTTTATTAACCAAATAAATTACAACACATGGAAATTCCAAAAGGACATACAGCAGTGATGCCATACCTTATTTTGAACGATGCCGCCGGCTTCCTCAGTTTCACGGAAACTGTTTTCGGCGGCGGCGTTACGCATAAGAGCTTGCGTGAAAATACCAATGTAGTCATGCATGCTGAGGTAGCAATAAGTGGAAGCACTATTATGTTCGCCGAGGCAACTGAACAATGGAGCAATGCCACCGCCAACCTGTTTGTATACGTTGACAGCGCTGATGAAACTTATAATAAAGCATTGGCTAACGGAGCTACAAGTGTAATGGAACTAAGCAACCAGAGTTATGGAAGAACCTGCGGCGTAAAGGATCCTTATGGTAATGTATGGTGGATTACAGCTTGTTAGTAATCTGAACAGTGATTAAATGATTGAATGATGTGCTATGATTTTCTAAAGTAATCATAGCACATCATTCAATCATTTAATCACTGTTCAGATATAAGTGCTTACAAGACATGGTTTAAATGAATAGGAAGCACCCTAACCCTTTTGCCCGTCGCATGAAACACGGCGTTAGCAATGGCAGCCGGAACTCCTACAATACCAATTTCACCTAAACCCTTTGCGCCTAACGGATTGATGATATTATCTTCTTCCTCCACAAATATTACATCAATGTCAAATATATCTGCGTTTACCGGTACATGATACTCGGCGAGATTGTGGTTCATAAAGCGACCGAAATTATGATCCATTATGGAATCTTCCTGTAGCGCCTTACTGATACCCCACACCACCGCACCTAATATCTGGCTGCGGGCAGTTTTAGGGTTAATCACTTTTCCACCGGCAATAGCACTAACAACCCTTGTTACCCTTATGATTCCAAGGTCTTCATCAACCCTTACTTCCACAAAAGTTGCCGAATGAGAGTGAAAGGAGTAATTCAGTTTATCTATCATACTTGGACCCGATGCGGCGGTTTCTTCAATGGGCTCTCCACCAGCCATAATGTCTTTGATCGCTATGGCAATAGTAGTTTCACCTATCAGTACCATCTGACCATTCTCTAATACCACATCATTAAAGTCTGCATCAGCAAAAGGTGAATTTTTCATTTTCCGTGCACGGTTAAATAATTTTTCAGCCACCTCTTCACAAACTTTCTTTACAGCCGAACCAACGGAAACGGTTGTCCAAGATCCTCCCTGCAGCGGCGCTATGGGCATCATAGTGTCTCCTAAATCAAAGGTTACATCTTCCATCATCATTCCTAATGTATCTGCAGCTATTTGCGTCATTACAGTGTAGGTGCCGGTACCGATGTCGGTTGTACCGCTACTGACTTTTAGCTTGCCATCGGAAGTTAGGATTGCCTTTGCTCCTGAAGGCATTTGCAATGCATCCCAGGAAGCAGAAGCCATACCCCAGCCAATCAGCTCATGTCCCTCTTTCATCGAACGTGGTTCAAGAGGCCGTTTAGACCAGCCAAACTTTTCAGCACCCTGGTGATAGGCAGCCTGCAGTTCTTTACTGGTAAAAGGTTTATTTACTGTCTGATCTTCAAATGCATAATTTTTTAATCTCAATTCGAGCGGATCCATTTTGAGCGCATATGCCAGTTCATCCACAGCACTTTCCATGGCGCTAAGTCCTGTTACAGCACCAGGTGCACGCATATCTATCGGAGTATAGGTATCCAGCTTTACTAACTGATAGTCCAGTTTTACATTGGCACACTGGTATAGCAGTCCCGACCAGTTGACTATAATTTCAGTATAATTCTCAAACTGAGAGGTTTCACCAAATGCCTCATGTTTAATAGATTGTAGAACACCATCTTCAGACGCACTGAGCGATACATGCTGTACGCATTTAGGGCGGTGGCCAAAAGAAAACATCTGCTGCCGGGTAAGTGACACCTTTACCGAGCGCTTTAACTGAAGGGCTGCCAGCACCGCCATGAATAACTGGTATTGAGGGCGCAAACCCGAACCAAAACCTCCGCCGATATAAGGACAAAGCACCTGAACATCTTTGTTGGAAAGGCTGAAAATACCCGTAACGTATTTTTTGCTGTTGGTAACGCCTTGTGTCTTATCATAAATTGTAAGCTTATTACCATACTCCCATACTGCGATACTGGCGTGCATTTCCATAGGATTGTTATGTTCCGCGCCATGGATATAAGTAGCGCTGATTTTTACCGGAGCTTCTGCAAAAGCCTTCTCCGCATCACCGCGATCTTTTGGCGACTGGTAACCAATTTTGCCGATAGGCGCCTTGTAAGAATATGCAATATTTTCACTAAGGTTGGTCTCAGGGACTTCCACCTCATAATTAACGTTGATAAGCTTTGCGGCATAACGTGCCTGCTCAAAGGTTTCTGCAACTACCAAAGCAATAGGTTGCATACTGAACTGGATCTGATCGCTATGAAGCGGGCGAAAAGGTGAACCCGGCACGGAATTCATGTCTTTGTAACTAAAGTCAAAAGTTGCAAGGCCCGGTACGTTCTCATGTGTAAATACTTTCATCACTCCTTCCGCTGCAAGCGCCAGGCTGGTGTCGATGGATACGATCCTGCCTCGTGCAATAGTGCTGTTCACTATATATCCATACAGCATATCAGGCACATTATTTTCGGCAACATATTTGGCAGCACCAGTTACTTTCACCGCACCGTCAACGCGACTGGCCGGCTTTCCGATATAGTTAGTTTTGATCATTGTTTGTCCATTTTAGTAGCATCGGTAAGTGCACGAACTATGGCACGCTTTGCTAGTTCTATTTTGAAAGAATTGTGTTCAAACCCGGCTGCACCGCTGAGTATCAAGTCTGCAACCATCTGAAAGTTTTTGGGAACAGCTTCTTTATCTTCCAGGAAACTTTCCGCTTCCTGGTCGCGCCATGGCTTATGAGCCACGCCACCCAGGGCAATGCGTACATCTTTAATAATATTTCCATCCAATTCTATAGCGGCTGCAACTGAAACCAGCGCGAAAGCATAAGAAAGACGGTCTCTTATTTTAAGATAATTAAAGTGCTGAGTGAATCCTTTTTCAGGGAGGTTAATAGACGTTATAACTTCATCAGGCTGCAAATTGTTATCTATATGAGGCGTGTCTCCGGGCAGGCGGTGGAAGTAGCCCATAGCAATGGAACGTTCACCATTATTGCCTGTAACCTGTATGGTAGCGTCAAGCGCAGCTAGTGCCACACACATGTCTGAAGGAAAGGTAGCAATACAGCTATCGCTCCAACCTAATATTGCATGAATGCGGTTATAACCTTTTATGGCAGAACATCCGCTTCCCGGTTCTCTTTTATTGCATGGTGTAGCCAGGTCATAAAAATAATAACAGCGGGTGCGCTGCATCAGGTTGCCTCCATCGGTTGCCATGTTACGCAGTTGTGCCGAAGCGCCCGCGAGTATTGCTTTTGAAAGCAGCGGATACCTTTCTTCCACCAAAGGATGGTAAGCAGTATCCGCATTGGTAACAAGCGCTCCCAACCTTAAACCACCACCCTCCATTTCTTCAATACTATTATAAGGAAGTGCGTTTACATCCACCAATGAATTTGGATTCATTACGCCCTCTTTCATCAGGTCGAGTAAGTTAGTACCGCCCGCAATTATTTTTGAGCGTTTATTTTCAACAAGCAACCCAACCGCACGATGTACATCGGTTGCTTCTATATAAGCAAATTTATTCATAGTTACCTCCTTCCTTCACTTCCATAATGGCATCAACAATATTAGTATAAGCGCCACACCGGCAAATATTACCACTCATCAGTTCTCTAACTTCATCTCTTGTGTTAGCTTTGCCTTCTTTAATCAATCCAACAGCCGAGCATATCTGTCCCGGTGTGCAATAGCCGCATTGAAAAGCATCGTGTTCAATAAATGCCTTTTGGAGGGGGTCTAACAAACCTTCGTTAGCGATGCCTTCAATAGTAGTAATTGTGGCGCCATTCTTCATCACTGCAAGTGTAAGGCAGGAGTTAATACGTTTACCATTAACCAGCACCGTGCAGGCGCCGCATTGTCCATGATCACATCCTTTTTTGGTACCTGTAAGACCAATGTATTCTCTTAAAGCATCCAGCAGGGTTACCCAGGGCAGCACCTTGAGCGAAACATCCTGTCCGTTAATGGTAAAAGAGATGTTGTGCGGAGTAATGACTTCTTTATCATGAGGTGAAAACTCCTCAATTTGCCATGATACTTCAGGAGAATAGTGTGTTAGCATGAGAGTTAATGTAAAAAGTTATAAATAGCTGGTGATGGGACAAAATTATCTATATAAACTATCATGCCATTGAATGAACGTTGTCTGAACCATGATTAAATGATTAGCATGATTAGATTCTAATATTAATTCGATTAATTTAGCCGGGTTGTCTGAACTTTGATTAAATGATTAATTGATTAGCATGATCACCTACTTAAAACTCGATGATATAGAAGCTATACCTACTGCGCATGCTTCTGGAATGAAGAAAGTGCTTTCTAAAGGCCATGCCGATCTTACAAGGCTTACCCAGATCGCCTGGGGAAGGCTCAAGCCTGAAGAAGAGATACCCATGCATCAACACGCTGATATGGAAGAGTGTTTTTTCTTTGTAAAAGGAGTGGGAATGATGATTGTTAAT
>CAXTDO010000388.1:5925-6284 GCA_964242315.1 uncultured Flavihumibacter sp. | reverse complement strand
CTTCCAACGGATGAACATGAATTGCTTTGCGGAGGAGCAGACAGTATGCGGTCGGTTATTTATGAAGAGAATGAACGGCATATGGTATTGGAAAGAAAAGTAACGCTTTACAGAAGAAATCCACCGCTGGAAATGCCGCCCCCCATTACCTCCCTGCAGCGGATTGATACCCTGATCATTCCCGATATATTGTTTGCCACCGCAAGTTCGAAACTGAATGAAACAAGCTTTCATATACTGGATAGTTTCTCCGTGGCAATTGCCTCCAGGAACATTGATTCGCTGATCATTGAAGGCCATACGGATAGTGTGGGAACACTTGTTTACAACAATAAACTTTCTTCAGACAGGGCCGTGTC
>CAXTDO010000388.1:0-5915 GCA_964242315.1 uncultured Flavihumibacter sp. | reverse complement strand
TGTTAAGAAAAAGGCAGCTCTTGATGAAAAGCTTTTCATGGTCCGTTACTATGCTTACCTCCGCCCGTTAGTGTCCAACATAACTGTAGCAGGACGGCAACGAAACAGGAGGGTTGAGATTTATCTTTATTCGCACGAGTGATAATGGTTAGTGATTAATTGTTAATTGTGTGACAGTATTAGAAATCAATACCATTAACCATTTACAATTGACCACTAACCATTCACAACTAACAACCAACAATTAACAACTAACAATTAACAACTAACCATTAACTTCATTGCCTAAATATATTTTATGCCCGATTTACTTTCATACTGGTGGGTTATATTACTCTTAATCATTGTTTTCAGCGGGTTGGTTACTGTAAACCAGGGTACCATTGCCGTTGTAACTATGTTTGGTAAATACCAGCGCATACTGCGTCCTGGGTTGAATTTTAAGATACCGCTGATAGAACAGATCTACAAAAAGATATCTATTCAAAACCGGTCGGTAGAACTGGAGTTTCAGGCTATAACCGTTGACCAGGCCAATGTATATTTCAAGAGCATGCTGTTGTTCTCAGTACAGAATGCTGAGGAAGAAACCATCAAAAAAGTTGCTTTTAAATTCATCAGCGAGAAAGACCTGATGCAAACATTGGTAAGAACTGTAGAGGGTTCTATCAGGGCTTTTGTGGCTTCTAAAAAGCAGGCCGAAATCCTTACATTACGCAAAGAAATTGTTGAATTTGTAAAAGAACAGATTGATGCGGCACTGGAAGAATGGGGATACCATCTGTTAGATCTTCAGATCAACGACATTACTTTCGACAAGGCCATCATAGAAAGCATGAGCAGGGTAGTGGCAAGTAATAACCTGAAAGCCGCCGCGGAAAATGAAGGTCAGGCCTTATTAATCACGAAAACAAAAGCCGCTGAAGCAGAAGGCAACTCTATTAAAATTGCCGCTATGGCAGAACGCGAAGCCGCCATGCTGCGCGGACAGGGTGTGGCGCTTTTCCGGGAAGAAGTGGCCAAGGGTATGAGCCAGGCTGCTGAACAAATGAAGCAGGCCAACCTGGATACCAACGTGATCCTCTTTAGTATGTGGACCGAAGCCATTAAAAATTTTGCCGAATACGGAAAAGGCAATGTGATCTTTTTAGATGGAAGCAGTGAAGGCATGACAAAAACGATGAACCAGATCATAGGCATGGTGCAGTTGAAACAGCCACCTCAATAGATTTTAGCCGTTTAAATACCAACCCGCCTTTTCTTTACAAATTGTTAATTGAACCCCGTGAAATCTTTTAAGAGAATAATACATATTACTTTCACGTTAACCCATAAAGTGTAGCATGCATGAGTGATTTCTGGATTCCTGCGGTTTTTACTTCTTATTACCTTTAAATTAGTGTGGATGCATTTATTTTTTCTTCAAATCGTTGATACTTCCAAACGCATATCTGACAGCGCCGCTGCGGGAATGAACACAATCAGTACGGAAGCACATATGAATATCTTCGATCTTTTATACAATGGGGGTATTTTAATGGTGCCTCTCGCATTGCTGCTGGTGCTGGCAATATTCTTTTTCTTTGAACGATACATTGCTATCAAAAATGCCAGCAGGATGGACCCTAATTTTATGAATATGATCCGCGATAACGTAGTTACCAACAACGTTTCAGCCGCCCGTTCTCTTGCAAAAAACACTAATAATGCTGTAGCAAAAATTATTGATAAGGGTTTACAGCGCATCGGAAAACCAATTGATGCCATTGAAAAAAGTATGGAGAATGTAGGGCGATTGGAAGTGTACAAAATGGAAAGGAACCTTTCCGTTTTATCACTTGTATATGGCATTGCCCCTATGTTTGGATTTCTGGGTACCATTTTCGGTATGCTTCAATTATTTTACAATATCAATGCAACCGGTGAATTTACTCCCGCCGCTATTGCCGGCGGTATATATACCAAGATGATCACCTCAGCTACCGGTTTAATTATAGGGTTACTGGCTTACGTAGCCTATAACTTTTTAAATTCGCAGATAACAAAAACAGTCAACAGGATGGAAGTGGCAAGCGCTGAGTTTATTGATATTCTCCTGGAACCAACGAGGTAATGATTAATGGTTAATGATTAATTATTAATTATTAACGGATAGATGCTTCAATTTAATTATAGCCTTTTCGAAAGATATTTCGACTGTTACCAACGTTCCGTTAATAATTAATCATTAAAAATGAATTTGAGGTCCAGATTTAAATCACATCCCGAATTGCATGCAGGGGCATTGAATGATATTTTGTTCATCCTGCTGTTTTTCTTTCTGATCGTGTCTACCTTGGCTAATCCCAACGTAATTAAATTGTCACAACCCAAATCAAAGAGCGATACGAAGGCAAAGCAAACAGTAGTGGTTTCAATCGATAGTAAGAACCAGTTTTATGTAGGTACTTCAAAAGTAACATTGGAAGAGCTAAGGTTAAAGCTGCAGCCTATGCTGGCTAAAGAAACCGATCAGCCTACCGTGGTGATTAATGCAGACAAAAAAGTTCCCGTAGAAAACATCGTTAACGTAATGCGTGTTGCGCGGGAACTGGGCGCCAGAACGGTACTTGCCGTTGATAAAAGCGGGGTAAAATAATTTAGAAGTATGTCTGAACTGTGATTTAGCTGATTAAATGAAGGACTATGATTGTTTTATGTCATAGTCCTTCATTTAATCAGCCAAATCACAGTTCAGTTCTCTTACTGTTCACCTTCATACTCCAGATAAAATTAAAAGCAAAAATGCACTGAATCGCTGCAAGCAGCAGTAAAAGGATGGTAAGGATGAAATTGTTTTTTTGAAAACGAGGAACATCATACAAATTTAACCGTGTATTAAAGATGTAGAGTTGTCCGCTTGATATATGAAATATTACAATCAGCAGGCATACCAGCTTGGTTAAAAACATATGAATGATGATCAGCGGCCTGGAAAAAAAAGTTATCCTGATAAACCTGAAAAAGAGCCAGTATAAACCAAGGAAGGCCGCCAAAAGCCAATACAGGTATTTCAGTATGATTACATAAAAGGTATCAAAGATCTTAACATCAAAAGTTTGTTTAACCAGTAAAAAGGAGCAAAGAATCAATAGCACCCCTGTGAGCAGCAACAGATTGCAAAGAGGATGGGGTTTTTTAACAGGCTTTATGATGATAGATGTCTTTTTTGATAGATATGGCAACAATAGTTATCTGGTCCTAACACCAATTTTCAGTGTCACAAAGGGCTAATGTACATAAAAGAATTTAAAGATTTAATCATTGGCATTTTGAAACACCCTGCTTACCCTTATCATTCTTTCCTTTCCCTGCATGTCTCTTCTTAATTCAAAGGCGTTAAATCCTTTTTGAAGGAACAGCTTTCTAACATCATTACCCATTTGCTCATGTATTTCAACAAAAACGGCGCCTCCGTTTTTGAGATTTGTTGCGGCGAAATCAGCAATCGCGGTGTAAAAAATCAGGGGGTCATGATCGGCTGCAAATAGCGCCAGGTGCGGTTCGTACATTAAAACGTTAGGATGCATGCCGGATTTATCCTGAACAGGGATATAAGGAGGGTTACTTACAATAATGTTTACAAGAGGCAGGTTGGCCGACGCTTCATTTTTTAAAAAATCACAATGAATGAAATGAATGTCTTTATTAAGCAACAGGGCGTTTCTGCGGGCAACGGTTAATGCGGGCTCGCTTATATCACAGGCGAAGATTTCGGCAAAGGGTAATTTGTTTTTTAATGCCAGGGCTATGCAACCGCTTCCGGTGCCAACATCAAGCATCGTTATCGGTGACGCTGATTGGCGCATATCTTCACTAACCCATTCTATCAGTTCTTCTGTTTCCGGCCTGGGTATTAAAACGTTTTCATCAACATATAATTTCATTCCATAAAACCAGGCTTCGTTTAAAACGTATTGAACAGGTTTATGAGTTAATAACGCTTTTGTATAAAAAGATAATAATTTTTCTTTTTCCGGCGAGAGGGTCACCTCCTTATTCATTACCCGGTCGATCCGTTTCCATTCGGTAACTTTTTCCATTACCAGGTTGGCAATATTATTCGCTTCCCGCTCTTCATAAATATGAAAGAGTTGAAAAAGTAATTGTTTGGATGCCTGCTGCACTGTCATTACTGCAAACTTACAGGAATAAATAAGCTATTTTTGTTTGCTACAGACAATTGAACTTTTAAACAGCCGCAACCATCACTAATGACCAATGATGCAATGTATATGGAGCGATGCATAGCGCTGGCCAGGCTGGGTGCCGGTTTTGTTGCTCCTAACCCCATGGTGGGTGCAGTGCTGGTGTGTAGCGATCATGTAATTGGTGAGGGGTATCATCAGCAGTATGGCAAGGCTCATGCAGAAGTTAATTGTATAAGCGACGCTGCCGTAAAACACAGTGCCGAAGATTTTGATGCTATATTACAGAAGAGCACCCTATATGTATCTTTGGAGCCTTGTGCGCATTTTGGAAAAACGCCGCCCTGCGCCGATCTTATCATATCAAAGAAAATTCCGGCCGTAGTTGTTGGTTGCCGTGATCCGTTTAAAGAAGTGGATGGTAAAGGGATTAACAAGCTGCTTGCTGCCGGTATCAGGGTGCAATCGGGCGTTATGGAAGAAGCCTGCAAAGAACTGAACAAACGGTTCTTTACTTTTCATATCCATAAGCGTCCGTATGTTATTTTGAAATGGGCGCAGAGTGCGGATCTGAAAATAGCTGCAGGTGATGCAAGAGTATTTATCACCAACGAAATAACCAACCGGCTGGTACATAAATGGAGAAGTGAGGAAGCCTCCATATTAGTGGGAACAAATACCGCAATGGTGGATAATCCATCCCTTACAAACCGTTTATGGTCCGGCAATAATCCTGTTCGATTGGTGATAGACAGGAGCCTTCGGCTTCCGGAGTCATTAAGGCTCTTTGATAGCGCTGTTAATACCATTGTTTTTAACTCAAAAAAACATGGTGAAACAGGCAATTTGATGTTCTATAAAATTCAGGAGCGGCTCCCACTTGCCCGGCAGGTTTGCGATGCCCTGTACCAGTTACAAATTCAAAGCGTGCTGGTGGAAGGAGGTAGCCGGTTGTTACAGTGTTTTATTGAAGAAGGCCTGTGGGATGAAGCAAGGGTGATTACCAATGAAGCGTTATTTATCGGAGAAGGTATCGCTGCCCCTCAATTAAATACTGCAGGCGTTGCAGGTAATACAAAGATATTATCAGACACCATCAGGTATTTTAATAATAGCAGCCCTGAAAGCTCATAATACAATGGAACAACAATTTTATAACACTATAGAAACACCGGCTTTTACCGAATATAAAGAGCGGGGCAGCACTTTTATCGCCTATGCATTTCCTGTGGCTGATTCAGATGAATTCAAAATGAAATTGAATGACTTGAAAAAAGAACATCCCAAAGCAACACATCATTGTTTTGCTTACAGGATTGGTACTGATGGCAATAATTTCAGGGTAAGTGACGCGGGTGAACCATCCGGAACCGCCGGCAAGCCAATACTGGTTCAAATAGACAGCAAACGACTGACTAATACGCTGGTGATTGTAGTAAGATATTTCGGCGGCTCTTTACTTGGCGTACCCGCACTTATCAATGCCTACAAATCTGCCACGGCGCTGGTGCTTCAGCTAACACCGATAGTACAGAAAGCCATTGAAACTGTTTGTAGGATTCAATTTGATTATACACAGATGAATGAGGTAATGATGATCGTGAAACAATGCAATTGTGCTGTAGTTGAAAAAGACATCCGGTTGTTTTGTTACATGAAACTCAGAATACCTCTCAGTAGGAAGGATGAAGTGTTATACCGTTTAGGAGAGATAAGGGGGATGAGCGT
>CAXTDO010000387.1:3464-6286 GCA_964242315.1 uncultured Flavihumibacter sp. | reverse complement strand
AGGTTGCCCAGAACTCCAACACATACACCTTGCCCTTTTCGAATTTTTGAACCGGTGTACCTTTTAACCACCCACCCACACGTAGCGGCGGAGCGGGATCACCAATGCTTAGCGAATGGGATAACTTATTTTGTGAACGGGTAGCAACAGGGATGAAACATATTGGCAATAATAATAAAAAAGTTAATCGCATAATTTATCATCTGGTTATAATGTTTTATTCAATTTGTTCCGTTATTCCTACGTAATTGTATTAGCGGCTATGTATTTTTTTAACTACAAAAAGGTTTGCCACCTTGACAAAACTAAAGTATCTGTGTCTGCATCTTCTGAATTTGATCTACGTCATTCAGTTTCGGCTAACGTCAGTCTGTGAAGAAACTAAATAAGAGCTCTGTGAATCGCTTAAACGGCCACACCTCTCCATCACCTGTCCGAGACATCTTTAAATGATCTTAGTTTTTTCACAGTCTGATGTGAAGGGCTTGCTGCTATGCTGGTATTTTATAACGTCAGCCCGGAACTAAAGCCGTTTAAAAAACTGAAGACAAAGTTCGCTACAAAAACTCAATTGAAATTCGTCTCCACAATATTAGCTGATAACAGCGCTATTATTGATTGTTGTTCCGTCAGCCGGCATAGCAGCAAACCGGCCTGTTAGCGGTTTTTTGTTCTTCTTCGTATATCTATTCGATTAGAAATGTCAAAATATAACTCATAATTTCTTTACGCTGTTTGCCGTTAGCCTTATTATCCATATTGTTGTGTATCGTATTAGGCAGTTTAATAATTGTTATTCTGTATTTTTTTTGTTCTTGGTCTGTGGGCAAAACACCTTGGTCTGCCGTTTGGTCGCTTGATCGCAGCGAATAGACTTTTGGATAAACTGTTCTTGGTAAAGCCATTCGTCTATTATCTAACGTAATAATTTTTTCAACAATGTGTGGATATTTTTGAGGAAATAGTGCAGTCATATCCGCGCCGTTTGAATGACCAATCAAAGTTATATGCTTAAAGTCCGATCCGGGATTTAAATTTCTTAATGCGTTTATTACAAACAAAATATTATCCGAACCACGTTCCCAAAATGGTCGTCTAACAATTTGTGGATTTCCTGTTGTTGGAATTAAACTGTCTGTTGGGAGTTCATGTTGAATACTTGCCACTAAATAACCTTTTGAAGCTAATTGTTCTGTCAAGTATGAATAAGCTAAATAGTCGCCACCTTTGTTTTGTCCATAACCGTGGTTAAAAATTATAATTTTAGGGTTGTCAATTTCGGGTATATATAATGCAACTGGAATTTTTCTATTTCTTGATTGGTCAAATAAAGTGATGGTGTCCAACTTGAAAGTAAAAATTTTATTTTTTGCTACTTCCTTACTGGTCAAACAACTTGTATAAAGTGAAAAACTCAATATAAGAAAATAGTTATATTTGTTCATTTCAAATCGTTATAAGGTATCATTTTTAAGGACCGCTAACGTTTTAGCATTTAAAAAGTTGGGGCAATTCATATTCGTCTGCCCGGCTAACAAATGCTTAAGGATGATATAATGTACAAAATTATTCCAACTGTTCATTATTAATCGTCCGCCAGAACTAATGCCCAAGGATGATCAACAGTTGAAACACTGGTTACGTCCGCCTGTAACTACTGCCGGGTTAAGTTGTACTGTTGAAGATAACAACTAAAAGCTACATCAATAATGTTTCACCAGAACATATGCCGATGCTGATCCATACCTCATTGTTTTATGTCCTGCCCTGCTACAAATTGCTTAACAGTTGTTAACTTTCTGGCTAATAAAGAAGTAAAGTAGCATCATTCACATCCAGTGCATCCTGTGCCATCACAGGACTAACCTTATTCACTTTTTCCTTTAAAGCTTTTGAGGTTTTTATTTATTCTATCATCCCAACCAATTATAGTCATAGAAAGTTCTTTCATCGCTTCTTTTGAAAACACAATAAATTTGCAATCTGCGATCGCCTGTGAATATTCCGACGAAGGAATATTTTGATTATAACTGTTGACATCAACTACAAAATAGTTTTCATCTATAAAGTACTTGGTGATTCATCTCCCCCGATTATTGTAATAGCTAATTAGAAAATTGCCTTCAATTAAAAATAATTTCACGGGGAATTTTACCGGCTTCAGTATAATATTCATCCCTTTTTAATTCCTTTAGAACACCTTTGCTTACAACCATGTCAATAATTCCATTTGGTCTCCTAATGTTTTTTATAATTCTGAAATGTATGCTCTATTGATAACCAAAACGATGAAGCATTTATCCTGTATTGGCAGACAGGGCTTGCCGAATGTCTGATTGATATTTCCATTTGAACTAAGCGAGCCCAATCTGTTGCGCCTGCATAGCGGAATCCCAGAAAACGAACTCTTCAATGAGTAAGTCACCTTCCCATCTGGCAGTAGTGGCAAAGTCTAAATCAAACGACTTTCCTGTTGGAGGGATTACTTTGCCGTCTGGCAAGGTCATCTGCCCCGTAAAAGTACCTGCGATGCGGCATACCACCGTTATCCAGTCACCGCTTCCAAATTGAATCGGATACGGATCGTTGTGGACGTGGACGTCAGGAAAGATGCTAAACATCTGCTTCATAAGCGCAGTGTGAGCCGGCTCGCCATAAACCGGTTCAGCATTTCCTGTAACGTGTGCAATCATGTTCGGGTGGTGTACAGCCCTCATTCCTGCAAAGTCGCGGGAGTTAAAGGCGTCATCACCCTTCTTCATGAGTGAAAGCAGTTGTGCCGTGCGGCTGTTGTTCTGTGTCATTGTAATTAGTGTTTATTT
>CAXTDO010000387.1:0-3454 GCA_964242315.1 uncultured Flavihumibacter sp. | reverse complement strand
AAATAGGAAAATTTACAGCTATATTTAATCGCCACCTTATTCGGCTGTTAGTTATCACCGAAAGACTTTAAGGCAGCTCTCGCAACCGGCTCGCCCCACTCCTGTACAAAATGGTCCGCTTCCGCTATGATAAACGGCTTCGGTAAATCCCGGATATTATTACGCAGCGTTTCCATAGCATCTTTATCGGCATCCTTTCCACCTATAGCCATGAAAGACTGACCGGACCACGCTTCTTTCCAGAACTTGAGAGCGGCTTCGGCTTCAGTAACTCCTTCCATGTTAGGTTCAACCATAGCCAGTTCCGGAAACATGCGAACACCTGCCTTAAAGCTACTGTCTGGGAAAGGCGCATCATAAGCAGCCATCTCTTCATCAGTTAGCTGGGGCGTTATCTCACGAATCATCTGCCCGACCGGCATATCAGGCATTTTGCGAACCAAAGACCTCCATTCATAAAAATGCGGCCCGAGCGGTTTGCCAACGGGAAGGACAGTATTCATCACAAACAGTCTGTTCAATTTAGAACGAAAACCCGCATCCACCGGCAGTGTAAGTCCCAGCGTGCCTCCCCAATCCTGAACGACTAATGTAATATTGTAAAGGGCAAGATGCTCAACCAAACGAAGGAGAAAATTCCGGTGAAAGTGAAAGGTGTAAACAGAATCGTGTACAGGCTTATCAGAACGACCAAAACCGAAGAAGTCAGGTGCGATTACTCTCGCCCCACTCTCCAGCATTGTGGGAATCATCTTGCGATAAAGATAACTCCATGTCGGTTCACCATGCAGACATAAAAAAGTATGTTTGGCATTCTTAGGTCCCAAATCCAGGTAATGAGCCCGGAGTCCTTCATAACCGGGTAAAGTGCTTACGTAATTTGGCTCGTATGAAAAATCAGGCAATCCATCAAATCGTGTATCTGGTGTGCGTAACGCTTCTAACTGTTTCATCTTGTTCAAAATATTCTGTTTACTAAATCTTGTAAGAATGGTAAATGTTGGCACCAGCTTAATTCATTTCCAATACAACTTTTCCGTTAACACCGCCAGCGGAAACCAAATCCTGTGCTTGTGCAGCTTGTTCCAATTTAGTTACCTTAGAAATGACAGCTTTTATTTTACCTTTTTCTAACAATTGTACACCAAACTCCAATTTTTTATAAGTGGAATTTGAAAATACAAACTGCGCTGTAACGTTGAATTTTTCTGCTAATTCAGCAGGTGGTGGCATTACTATACTTAATAGTTTGCCACCTTTTTTTAATACTTCAAATGATTTTATTTGTGATTCTCCACCAACCAAATCAGCTACTAAATCTATATCTTTTACAATGCCGGTAAAATCCTGCGTCTTATAATCTATGGCTTCATCTGCACCCAAATTTTTAATGATTTCAATTCCAACTCCTGATGCTGTTCCGATAACATATGCACCAAGTGCTTTTGCCATTTGCACCATAATACTTCCTACAGCACCAGAAGCACCTTGTATCAAAATTCTTTGTCCCGCCTGTAGTTGTCCTGCTTCAATTAAAACAGCGTAAGAAGTAGACAAAGGAATTGCCAAAGAAGCAGCTTCGTTGTATGAAACATACGCTGGTTTTAATGCCACCTGGTCTTCATTAGCTACCATATATTCAGCGTAAGAACCTTGCAATGAAGTCGCAAAAACTCTATCACCTTCTTTGATACGAGTTACTTTATTCCCTATAGCTTCTACTACACCTGACGCATCCAAACCGGGAATAAATGGTAGTTGAACCGGCATCATTTTTTGCATATACCCTGACCGTATTTTCATGTCAAACGGGTTTATGGTTGTAGCCTTTACCTTTATCAACACCTCATTTTCTTTAATGGCTGGTTTATCTGCCTGTATGAGTTCTAAAACATCTGATTTACCAAAGGATTTATATTGTATTGCTTTCACGGTTTTCTAATTTTTAAGTACGATAAATGATAATTGATTGTCTATTTCATCTTATTATTATTAAAGATGTAGTGCGATATTTTCCATTGACCATTGTCTTTTTGCAGCACAAACAACTCCTTGTTGTCAACGGGAACGGTTTCTTCGGTGGCACGTATAAGCGTACTGCCTTTTGAATTTGTTCTTGCATAAGCATAATCACCATTTACAATAACTTCATCAGTAAAGTACTTTACGTTCAATTGAAAAGCTTTGTAAAGATTTTCATACGCAGCCTTTACTTGTTCCCGACCCTTTGCCAATGGCGCACCGCTTGGCATTAGTAAACCATTCTGTGTGTATAATGCCAACGTTTGTGAAACGCCCGACGCATTTATAGCGTCACCATAATCAGCTAATATTTTTTCAATTGCTGAATTTTCTGCTGTTGTATTCATTTGTGTTTTATTTTGTTTATTATAATTAATTAATGATTGTTCTGCTATTCCGTTTTTACAACCGGTAGCCGGAGAAAGAACCAGTGCAGGGATAATCACTTTTTTCATTGTACGTTTAATTGTTAAACAGTACAAAGGTGGCTTCATTTAAAAGAAGCGACCCATAAACAAGTGTAAGAAATAGGCTTAATCTAGATTAAGGGTAAGTCACTTTTTGGAGATTGTATTGCGTATTTTACTTAAAAATTCCGGTGTTATTCCTAAGTAAGAAGCAATTTGAGTATTAGGCAAACGATTAGAAAGATTTGGATATTGGTCGAGGAATGTCAGGTATCGTTCTTCTGCTGCTGATGTTAAATTCTGCAGTAATCTATTTTGCAGCTCCACAAATTTATTTTCTATAATTACTCTGAAATCTATATTGAAGTTCTTATAATTTTTAAAAAGAGAAATTAAATTTGATTTATCTATTTGCAGGATAACGGACGGCTCTATAGCTTCAATGTAAAGAAGGCTTGGTTTTTCTGAATGAAAACTGCCAATGTCCATTATCCATTCATTTTCAGCGGCGAATTGAATATTGTGTTCTATCCCGCTATTATCAACTGCATACATTTTTAAAAGCCCTGAAGCAACAAAGGTGTAGTGTCGGCAAATGTCATTTTGCTGAAGAACAAACTGTCTCCGTTTAATCTTTTTTTCTGTTACATGATTAATTAAATCTTCCTTTTCATTGTTGTTTAGAGGAATATAATTGTTGAAATGAGATATGAGTTTATCTATTGCCATTTGCAGATCTTCTGTAAATTTAGATTTATTACTGAAAAAGAAATTGACCACATTAATGGTAACAACTCAAAACCTACTCTTAACTTTCTTATTTTGGCTACATCTTCCTTAAATAGTTTACATCCAGCAAATGACATCTGTTGAATTTTTTTTCTCATAAGAACCACAAAGCAGGAATATATCACAATTCTTGACCAGCAGATAATCGGTTTGAGGGTGGTGCGACCATTTGGAATGCACCTGTAGGCTCCCCATTATTTAGGGCCACTGTCAATTAGAGTTTTTTGGTTTTTCAA
>CAXTDO010000386.1:0-6308 GCA_964242315.1 uncultured Flavihumibacter sp. | reverse complement strand
ATGACACACTGTGGGTGAATGAACCCTACTTCCAGGAAACAGAACGAAAATTCTGTGCGTTGCTGGAAGACTATCTGCCACAGCATTCCATAGCAAAGGAGTTGTTTAAAACAGAAATACAAAATCTGCCGCTCTATGGATATGGCATCAAAGGATTTATGCTATGCATGGTGGAAACAGCCCTGAAGGTTTCCAGCAATACAGTAAACATCAATATAATTGAGCAGGCCATACAGTATGGAAAAGAACTCTTAGATAAACCAATTGAATTACTGGAGGGTGTTGAGCATGTTTTGCAAACACTATCTCAAAAATACAAGCTGGTTGTTGCTACCAAAGGCGACTTGCTGGATCAGGAGCGCAAACTGAAAAAATCAGGAATCGATCATTACTTTCACCATACGGAAATAATGAGCGACAAAAAAGATACTGACTATCTTAAGCTGATTAAACATCTTGATGTAAGTGCCGGTGAGTTTATGATGATCGGCAATTCCATCAAGTCGGATGTGCTACCCGTTTTATCTATAGGCGGACATGCAGTACATGTGCCCTATCATACAACCTGGGCGCATGAGCAGGTGGAGCATAATGTTGAACACGAAAACTTTAAGAATATTAATTCCATCACCGAAATATTATCATTTTTCAATAATGACTGATGTAAGTGAATTGCCTAAAGTAGAGTTGCATCTTCATCTTGATTGTTCGTTAAGCTATGAAGTTGTAAAAAGAATAAACCCTTCAGTATCGGAACAGGAATTCCTGAAAGATTATATTGCTCCGGCTAAGTGCCTGCATCTCGCGGACTTTTTAACCCGTGCTATTAAAGGAATTGCATTGATGCAAACAAAAGAGGAGATTCAATTAGTGGTAGATGATGTTTTCAGGCAGTTAAAGGAGGATAACGTGCTGTATGCCGAGATAAGGTTTGCGCCGCTGCAACATCTGGAAAAAGGATTAACACCTTACGAAGTGGTTGCCGCTGCGGAAGAAGCCACGGCTAGCGCTGTAAAACAAACCGGGATAGAAGCAAGGCTGATACTTTGCACCCTGCGTCATTTTACAAAACTGCAAAGCATGGATACCGTGAAGCTGGTAGAGCAATTTAAAGGCACCCATGTTGCCGGTTTTGATATTGCCGCTGATGAGGCTGGTTTTCCGATTGATAATCATGTGGAAGCTTTTAAATATACCCGTAAACAGGGCATTTATTGTACGGCGCATGCAGGTGAAGCAAGCGGGGCAGACAGCGTATGGGAGACATTGGAATACTTTGGCCCTTCGCGTATAGGTCATGGCGTTAGAAGTATCGAAGATAAAAAGCTGGTGGAGCATCTACGCGGCAACCACATCCACCTGGAAGTTTGTCCTACCTGCAATGTGCAGATCAATATCTACGATGAATTTAAAGATCATCCTATTGATGAATTATACAAAGCGGATGTGTCTGTAAGTATCAATACGGATACCCGAACTATTACAAATACAACTTTGAGAAAAGAATATCAAAAACTGGAGCAGGTGTTTGGCTGGACCGTGGAAGATTTTTATAACTGCAATGTAAATGCACTACAGGCCGCTTTTATAACGGATGACATCAGAGCCGGCTTGCTTAAGAAATTACGGGAGGCTTATGCAAACCTATAAGTTCTTTAAGACCTTTTAGGTTTAAACTCACTGTATGTGTCCAATCCCGTAACCTCAATCGTTATAAGTTTTTAACAACTTAAAACTTACACAATGAAAGAATTTTTATTAATCTTCAGGTCAGAACCTGCTTCCAGTCATGCTCAGCCGTCTCCGGAGCAAATGCAGTCTGTGATGAAGTTGTGGCAGGACTGGATAGGCGGCCTTGCGGCGCAGGATAAACTGGCTAGTTCAGGTAACCGGCTTGATAGTGATGGCAGGGTGGTGAAACCGGGGAATGTAGTTACCAACGGTCCCTATGTAGAGACTAAAGAAGCCATTGGGGGATACATCATAGTAAAAGCCGGTTCTATCGATGAAGCGGCGGAACTTTCAAAAGGCTGCCCCATTCTGTCTGTTTATGGCAACGTTGAAGTACGCACGATCATTCCTATGTAACATATTAGTTTGAATATAAATAATGCCTCTGTAATTTACAGGGGCATTTGATTTATGAACAAAACAGAATTGATACCGCATTTATTCCGAACCGAATACCGGAAAATAGTTTCCGTGTTATGCAGGCTGTTTGGTATTGAACATATTGAAATTGCAGAAGACATCGTCAGCGATACTTTTCTTTTAGCAAGTGAATTATGGGGATTAAAAGGACTGCCTGAAAATCCTACCGCATGGTTGTACACCGTTTCTAAAAATAAAACCAAAGACTACCTGAAACGCAATACGCTACTTGCGAAAAAAGATTCCAAAGGCATACAAGACCTCACAGAAACATCGGAAGAAATTGAAATTGACCTGTCGGTAAAAAACATGAACGAAAGCCAGCTTGCAATGATGTATGCTATATGTCATCCCTGTATTTCACCGGAAGCGCAGATCGGTCTGTCTTTAAACCTTCTTTGTGGTTTTGGAATTGAAGAAATCGCCGATGCCTTTCTCACCAACAAAGAAGTGATTTATAAACGCTTGAACCGCGCCAAGGAAAAGCTGAGACAGGAAAAGGTGCAAATAGAACAGCCTACTCTGGCGGAGATCAACAGCAGGCTGGTAACCGTGTTAACAACACTATATCTTTTATTTAACGAAGGATATTACTCCGCTTCGCAAAGCGTTACACTTCGCAAAGACTTTTGCATTGAAGCGATGCGTTTAACCTTGCTGCTCATTGACAACGACAACACCAACCTGCCCGATGTAAATGCCCTGCTTTCGCTCATGTGTTTTCATTCATCGAGATTTGAGGCAAGGACAGATAAAAACGGTGAAATCATTCTATATGAAGATCAGGACACCAATCTCTGGAACAAAGAATTAATCGACAAAGGAGCCTATTATTTAAACCGTGCATCTGTTGGTAACAAATTGTCCAAATACCACCTGGAAGCAGCCATTGCGTACTGGCACACACATAAGGCCGATACACCGGAAAAATGGGAGAACATCCTGCAGCTATACAACAGGTTACTGCAGGTAGAATATTCACCCATTGCCGCGCTCAACAGAACCTTTGCACTTGCCAAAGCTAACGGAAAAGAGGAAGCCATCATAGAAGCAGAAAAACTCGGGCTCACAGGCAATCATCTGTACCATTCATTACTGGGTCATCTTTACTCAGACGTTAACATTACAAAAGCTTTAGAGCATTTCCATACTTCTCTGGAGATTGCCAAATCCAAAGCCGATAAAGCTACGATCTCCAGGAATATCAACCGGTTAACCGGCTTAATTTTTTAATTTCCCTGAACCGCTCTATCTTTAGAAAGCACTACAATAATCTACGCCATAACAATAATTACGTATGAAGAATACATTTATTTCATTAACCTTTATTTTTTGCCTTTTGCACGTGAACGCACAATTTCAACCAGCATCATTTCCGGTTGCCGACAAGCAACCGCACTGGCGCGCCATTCATGGCGACAGCGTATTAGACAGCTACTACTGGATGTACGACTATTTTGGAAAAGGTCCAGATAGTGTAAAAGTGGTAAACTATTTAAAAGCAGAGAACGCTTATTTAGATACCGTAATGAGCAGCACCAAACAATTTCAGGCCGATCTTTTTACAGAAATGAAATCAAGGATCAAGGAGAAAGATGAAAGCGTACCCGTATTGAAAAACGGCTATTATTATTATTCCCGTACTGAAGATGGCAGGCAATATTACAAGTATTGCCGCAAAAAGGGAAGCCTGCTTGCAAAAGAAGAGGTATTGCTTGACATAGATAAAATGGCTGAAGGACATTCTTATTATTCAGCAACAGGTTTTAACATCAGTGAGAATAATAAATTACTGGCTTATGGCGTAGACGAGGTAAGCAGGAGGCAGTACACGATTTATATCAAAAACCTTGAAACAGGTGTTGTAATGAAAGACGCCATTAAAAATACGCAAGGCGATCCCTGGTGGGCAAATGATAATAAAACGATTTTTTACACGGCAAAACATCCTGTTACCTTATTATCGGAAAAAATACAGCGTCATACACTTGGAACTGATCCGGCAAATGATGCGGTGGTATATGAAGAAAAAGACAAGAGCAATTATATAGCAGTGTACAAAAGCAAGAATCTAAAATATATATTCATTGTATCACAGGCTACTATGTCTTCTGAAGCGCGAATGATTGATGCATCAAAACCCAATGATGAATTTAAAGTGTTTCAGCCGCGCATGAAAGATGTATTGTATGATGTAATACCCCTGGCAAATAAATTTTTAGTGCTTACCAATAAAGACGGCGCTAAAAACTTTAAGCTGATGGAATGCCCTTTAAATAAAACGGGTGAAGCCAACTGGAAAGAACTGATTCCCCACCAAAGCGATGTATTGCTTCAGGGTGTAGAGGAATTTAAAGACTTTATTGTAGTGAATGAACGCAAGGGTGGACTGGTAAGGATGCGCATCATGAATTTAAAAGACAATAAGGAACATTACATAAATTTTGGTGAACCTGCTTATGCCGCCAATTTCGGCGCCAACGCGGAGTATAACAGTACTGTATTACGTTATGGTTACACTTCGTTAACTACACCTTCATCTGTATACGATTATAATATGATTACCAGGGCAAAGAAACTAATGAAGCAGGCGGTAGTAGTGGGGGGATACAATGCCGGTGATTATGTAACAGAACGATTTAACGTAACCGCAAGGGACGGCACAAAAGTTCCGCTTTCCATCGTTTATAAAAAAGGATTTAAGAAAGATGGCAATGCCCCTTTGCTGCTGTATGCTTATGGCAGTTATGGCGCCAGCACAGATGCAGGATTTAACAGCACACGATTAAGTTTGTTAAACCGTGGTTTTGCTTACGCCATCGCGCATATCCGCGGCGGACAGGAAATGGGACGACAATGGTATGAGAACGGCAAAATGATGAACAAGAAAAACACCTTCACGGATTTCATAGACTGTGGTGAATTTTTAGTGAAAGAAAAATATACCAGTAAGTCGCACCTGTATGCACAGGGTGGCAGTGCGGGCGGCCTGTTAATGGGCGCCATCGTAAACATGGCTCCCGATCTCTGGCATGGTGTGATAGCGCAGGTGCCTTTTGTAGATGTTGTAAACACGATGCTCGATGAAAGCATTCCACTTACTACCAATGAATTTGATGAATGGGGAAACCCCAAGAACAAGGATGCCTATACTTATATAAAAAGCTACAGTCCTTACGAAAATGTGGAAAAGAAGAACTACCCCAATATGCTTGTCACTACCGGTTTACACGATAGCCAGGTGCAATATTTCGAACCTGCTAAATGGGTAGCCAAACTCAGGGCTATGAAAACGGATAAAAACATCCTGCTGCTTCATACAAACATGGAGTTCGGTCATGGTGGCGCCAGCGGACGCTTCGATTACCTGAAAGATGTTGCTTTGAATTATGCATTTTTATTTACTTTAGAAGGCATAAACCTATAAGATTTTTAAAACCTTATAGGTTTTAACTCACAAACATGAAAAAAATAAAAGCCGTAATCTTCGATCTTGACGGAACGCTTGCCAACACCTTACCCTTATGCATCCGCGCATTCCGACAATCTATTGAACCGCTCATCAACCGCACTGTTTCAGATGAAGAAATTATAGCAACGTTCGGCCCTTCGGAAGAAGGCACTATCATGGCGCTCGCGCCTGATCATTATGACCAAGGTGTTGCAGATTATTTAAAATTTTATGAAGCCTTCCACGAGATGTGTGCCGTACCATTCGATGGAATTATAGAGCTGCTGACCGCTTTGAAGGATAAGTCAGTTCGAATTGCCATGGTTACCGGTAAAGGAGCACTCAGTACCAGCATCTCTTTAAAGCAATTTACCATGGAGCATTTTTTTGAATTCATCGAAACTGGTTCACCCAACGGTGCAAGAAAAGCAGCTGGCATACAGGCTGTTTTAGAGCAATTCCAGGGCATCGAAAAAGATGAGGTTGTCTATGTAGGTGATACCACCGGCGACATCATTGCCAGCAGAAAAGCAGGGATATCAGTTATCGCGGCAGCATGGGCTGAAACAGCCGAGCCCGAGAAATTAATGGAGTTACAACCGGATGAAATCTTTTATAACATTAATGACTTTTCAAATTGGTTATATCAAAGAGTTTAGTATTCTTTTTTAACCACGGAGGAAAAGCCAAGGTAGCACGGAGGTCC
>CAXTDO010000385.1:0-6314 GCA_964242315.1 uncultured Flavihumibacter sp. | reverse complement strand
GGTATCACACAAAGCATATCGCCCAACTGCAAGGCTCTGAATATTGCAATTTTTTTAATGGATGAGGCGGCTAATTTCATGAAATGATTTTAAAGAAATAATACCCGGTATTTAACGGCTCCATACAATTGCCAGTACACCGATAAAAAAGGGATAACAACAGAAGTTGCCATCATTTCTATTACATGATCAACAGTATGTGAAGCACCGTTAAGCCTTTTTTGAATAAACTGGATCATCAGGAAAAGCCACACTAAAAATGCCGGCACGATAATAAAATTATTACGGGCAATTATTCCGGCAATGCCTGCAATACAACTTAAAATAATAAGGTAATAGTTCCAGGCTGGCGCAGGCTGAATTTTTGAACGGTATAAAGCCGGGAATTTTTTATATAAAAGCGCATTGAAAATGCCTTTGCGCTGTTCTTTAATACTAACACCCCAGGCAGCTTCTCTAACCGGATGCACTACCAATGCTGATTCCACACGCCTGATAGGCACCTGATGATGTATCAATTTAAATTCCAGATCACTATCTTCCCGCCAGGCCATTAGGAATCTTTCATCGAAGCCACCGGTAAGCTGTAATGCCTCCTTTGTAACACAGCAATTGGCCGTGATAAATGCTGCTGTTTCCAGGTTAGCTGTGTTTCGTGCAAAGTCAGTCGGCTTACCGGATACCGGCACTTTTATACTACCTGTAAATGCCGCGAGCGTTTCACCATGATGGGCCTGTATCAGTGATTTAAGCCAGTCTTTGTCTGGTACACAGTCATCATCAGTAAATGCAATCAATTCGGCACCTGCCTGGTGCCAGCCATAATTGCGTGCGGCGGCAGGCCCTTTCTTTTCAGGAAGCATCAAAAATTTCCAATTACATTTTCCTGCCAGTATTTGTTTTACCACATCGCCGCTTATCTCATCAGGGCCATCGCTTACAACTATAATTTCAAATTCATTACTATCAAGCGATTGCTCAGCAAGTGCCAACAAACATCTAGCCAGCAACAAGGGACGTTTGTACGTTGGAATTACTATCGAAATCGAAATTGGCTTCATAATCTTTTTGAATTAAAAACGAGCCCATCACTAGTGAATCAAAAGGTGAGGACCAGAAACATTCCAGCGCATGGCGGGGCGTGCATACAATAGGCTTACCAAGAGTATTAAAAGAAGTATTGACCAGAACGGGTACTCCGGTTAATTCTTTAAATGCTTTTAATAAATCGTAGTACCTGGGATGCTGATCACGATTGATTGTTTGAATGCGGGCCGTTCCATCAACATGCCGCACTGCCGGTATTTTATCAGCTTTCTCAGGCAGCACATTATGGATAAACAGCATATAGGGTGAATAAGAAGCGTTTTCAAACCATTCATGCGCATCTTCTTCCAACACCACGGGCGCTACGGGCCTGAAGTCTTCCCTGTCTTTTACTTCGTTGAGTTTTGCCTGCATGGATGGGTCGATAGGAGAGGCAAGAATTGACCTGCTGCCTAAAGCGCGTGGTCCGAATTCCATTCTACCCTGGTACCAGCCGATGATTTTGTTATCTGCAAGTATTTCGGCAGTTTCCCTGGCTACATCATCCATTTTGCGGTAAGGCACTTTTGCCCATTTCAAAAATTTTTCTATTTCCTGGTCGCTATACTCCGGTCCCCAGTAAGCATGCGACATTACAAACTTTTTGCCCGGCATTTTTTCTTCCTGCAGATCTGTCCAGATAGCTGCTCCAAGTGCGGTACCGGCGTCGCCGGCGGCAGGCTGCACCCAAACATTTTCGAAAGCGCTTTTATCTCTTATACGTGCATTCAATACGCAGTTTAAAGCGATACCGCCGGCAAGACACAGATTTTTTTCATTTGTTTCTTTATGCAGCCAGTTTACCAGTTCGAGTACCGTTTCTTCCAGAACGTACTGAAGAGAATGCGCGATATCAAAATGGTGTTTAGTAAACGGGTCGTTCTTTAAACGTGCCGGTCCAAAACGTTCTTCCAGGTTTTCATTGGTGATGGTGTACATCCCGTTATCACCGATTTGTATCATTTCCCGGAAATCATTTATAAAAACCGGTTTACCATAAGAGGCAAGGGCCATCACTTTATATTCGTCGGAGGAGTGTAAGAAACCCAGGTAAGTGGTAAGCCTTTCATACAGCAATCCCAGGGAGTAAGGCATGTTAACCTGCCCGATGCGAGTAAGCTCTGTACCAGATCCGAGATTGTAAGTGGTAGTAGCAATTTCACCACGTCCGTCAAGGGTAAGTACGGCAGCATGTTCGTATGGGGAGGGGAAGAAGGCGCTGGCGGCATGTGCTATATGATGTTCAGTGAAATGCCATTTGGCTTTGCCTCTAACTGTATTGATGAAACGGGGCTGTAAGTGATGGGGGTATCCATCTATCAGTTGTCCGGGAGCGTTTACTATGGATGATAAGAACAAAGGGTCCCATGGTGATGTCCATTCAGCATGATCAAAACCTTTACCGGGCGTCAAGGGGATAGATATTTCACCTGATCCGTTATGTTTACCTAAAAGTAATGACGGATCAAAGGAATAAGCAATGTGGTCCACATCATTCAGGTGAATATTGGCAGTTTTAAGGCAGTAGTCGATGGCATGAAACGGAAGTTCAAAGGTTGAGAAAGGAATGGGCCGTTTGCCATGTTTAATCTGTGTAAAGCGCTCTTCTTCCACCGCAGCTATCAGTTTTCCATCTTTAAGTAAGCATGCGGCTGAATCATGAAATACGGCATTGAGTCCTAAAACGTACATAGTTAGTGTTTGGGGAAGTTGATTAAAAAATCATTCCAGCTATTTTAACCGCGTGTTTTT
This sequence comes from uncultured Flavihumibacter sp., assembly GCA_964242315.1. GTDB lineage: Bacteria > Bacteroidota > Bacteroidia > Chitinophagales > Chitinophagaceae > JADCRZ01. The sequence continues at coordinate 3,476 of CAXTDO010000385.1, read as the reverse complement.
TTTAACCACGGAGGAAGTCTGAACGGTGATGTAATGTCTGAACTGTGATTTAATGATTTTATGATTTTATGAGAACTATGAAACGTTTCATAGTTCTCATAAAATCATAAAATCACAGTTCAGACATTTAGGATTTTCTTAATCAACCGCTGCGCAGTAAGTAACGCGTTAGCATAGGGTTTATACAACACACGCTGAGGCGGCCCGGCGGCGTTGGATTTCAGATCCCATAAACCTGAGCGATGCCAGGTTTTCAAATCATCCCAATCGGGGCGGTCGATGATAGGATAAAGGCAGATGCCCCATAGCGGAATGCCATCATTCAGCAAACTGTAACATTCTTTTTGTATAAACTTAATCCATTTGGGACGGTCCTCCTTCGGGTGGCTTGTTTCAGTGATCACTATGGGCAGTTTATATTTTAGATAAGCCTGTTTTAAAAGTTGCCTTAACGGTAGCCACCGCGGGTCTGGGATCTCATTCAGCCAGGGTAAAAATTCTTCAAAACCCGTAACCCATTGGTTGTTGTAATAAAAATTAAAGCCCAGCATGTCAAGCAGTTCAGGAGAGCCACCTAGTTCAGGACATAAACGGCCGCAAAGCATGTCCACAGCCTGAAACTGGTTCATATTTAAATCGTTGGCTTCGTTAACCTGTTGCAGTGTGGCATGTAAAGGCGGCACAATGTTTACCAAAGGTTCTGTAGTTGAAAAGCGAATGCCTGGATCTTCTTCAAGCATAGCACGCGACCCCTGAATATAGGCGTTCATCAAACAATATTTTATTTCCCAGCCTTTACCGGTAAGATAAGGGGTAGTTTTTGCTTCCTCACCACCCAGCCAGCAAAGAAAGCTTACCTCGTTTATGGGTGTAACTATTAAAGTTTGATCCGGCTCAATGGTGCGGTAGAAGCGTACAAATGCCCGGCATAAAGAAGTGAATCTTTCTACAAAAGATGGATGCAAAGGGTTAAGATCATCGGGAAAACCAAAGTGGCAAATGTCCCAAACCTGCTGTATTGAATTGGCTTTACCACGTTCCATCATATATTGTACGGTAGACCAGTCGTATTCATAAGGCTGATGCTCTACCTTGCTCCACCTTATTCCTTCACGCACGGTTTTAATGTCAAATAAAGAAAGGTCCTGGTAATCTTTATCTATCAATTCAAGATGTCCGGTAATATTTAAAAAATCCACTCTTTCACCTGATGCATTCAGTTGATCCGAGCATTCATATCCCGCCATCCAGAAAGAATGAAAAGGATTTATCTTTTTTTTGATGGTGTAATGTTGTAGTTCTGTAGGTATTGCTTGAGATTTACTTAACATATACGGATTATTAGCAGCTATATTGATTAAATATAAATGTTATGAGTAAAAACTTGTGCCACATGAGTCAGGTATGAGGTATGAGGTATGAATTATGCGGGTTTCTTCTTAATGCCTCATACCCCATACCTCATACCTGTCTCAGGTGGCATAATTGTTTCACAGTTTTTTGTAAACTAATGGAATCAATAACAACAAATAAAACATCCGGAGAAGTTACGAGGCGTGATTTTCTGGGTAAAGCAGGATTGAGTCTTCTTTCGGTAACGGCTGTTTCGGAATTTTTTCCTGTTGATGCCTCTGCCCAGGATAAGCCTGGGCCCGTAAAAACCCTTACCCAGCAAGACCTTACACCGGTAAAAGTACCGCCAATGCATCATCCTACGGAGAAGCAGGACGGACCGCCACCAACTCCCATCGCACCGGCAAAAAGAATCGGATATGCAATAGTAGGACTTGGAAAACTTACACTGGAACAAATATTACCAGCGTTGTCAACCTGTAAATTCTCAAAGGTAGTGGCCCTCGTTAGCGGTGATGCGGATAAAGCCTCAAATGTGGCCAGACAGTATGGAGTAGATCCATTATCAATATATAATTATCAGAATTTCGACACCATAAAAAATAACCCGGAAGTAGATGTTGTTTATGTAGTGCTGCCGAACAGTATGCACAAAGATTTTACCATAAGGTCTGCTAAAGCGGGTAAACATGTGCTTTGCGAGAAGCCGATGGCCACCAGCTCAAAAGAAGCACAGCAGATGATTGATGCCTGTAAATCTGCAGGAAAGAAACTGATGATTGCCTATCGAATTCAATACGAACCGAATAACAGGATGATTCAATCATGGGTTCGTCAAAATAAGTATGGCAAGGTGAGATTGATGGAGTCTACCAATGTTCAAAACTCCGGAGATTTTGATCAGTGGCGCTTGAAGAAAGCACTGGCAGGCGGTGGTTCATTACCTGATATTGGTTTGTATTCAATAAATACGGCAAGGTTTCTAACAGGTAAAGAACCTGAATGGGTATCGGCAACAACCTATAGCACACCTGGTGATGAAAGATTTAAAGAGGTGGAAGAAACAGTATTATTCCAGATGCGGTTTCCGGACGGAATGTTGCTTAATTCTTCCTGTAGCTATGGCGTTCACGACTCGAAACGGTATCGTTTGTTTGCAGATAAGGGAGGATGGTATGGAATGGATCCTGCATACAATTATAAAGGGTTAAGGATGGAAGTTTCTCATGCGGAGGGAAAGGTAGAACATAAAGAGAATCCGTTCATAGGTGAAAAAGATCAGTTTGCTTTAGAGATTGATCATATGTCGCGCTGTGTATTGGAAAACAAAATGCCTTATACACCCGGAGAAGAAGGTATGCAGGATCATGTTATTATGGAAGCTATTTATGAATCTGCGAGAACAGGTAAGCCGGTATCATTAAAAAAGATTGATGGCATTGATGTGTTCAGAGGACCGGCACCGGCAGAAGATTAGTCACTCATTTATTTATACAACACCCGCTTAAAATGCAGCGTTCAAAAGAATCACTCAAGAAGTTGAAAAGCTTACAGGGGAAAACAATTGTAATAACAGGTGCGTCAAGCGGTGCCGGACGTTCGGCAGCGCTTGCATTTGCCCGTCATGGAGCGAAGCTGGTACTGGCAGCACGTCGAACGGAGGCGTTGCATGCGCTCGTAAAAGAATGTGAAGAACTGGGCGCCATGGCAACTGCCGTAACTACAGATGTTACTGACCCGATAGCCATGAAACATCTAGCTGAAGCGGCTGTTGAGTTTAGCGGCCGCATAGACGTGTGGGTAAATAATGCAGGAGTAATGGCGGCCGGTGGATTTACCGACACACCTGTTGAAGTGCACGACCAGGTAATTAAGATAAATCTGATGGGTTATATACACGGTGCGCACGCGGTGTTGCCATTCTTTAAAAGGCAGCAATCGGGCATTCTTATAAATAATATTTCTATCGGCGGCTATTATCCCACTCCGTATGCAGTTGGTTACTCCGCCAGTAAGTTCGGACTACGTGGTGGTTCTGAAGCGCTCAAAGTTGAACTAAGTAGCTGGCCCAATATTCATGTCTGTGATTGATATGCGGCTTTTTTAGACACGCCTGGAAGTTA
>CAXTDO010000384.1:0-6319 GCA_964242315.1 uncultured Flavihumibacter sp. | reverse complement strand
GGAAATATAAGTAGATATTTCGGAATGATCGCCCCTGTCTAAAATTCCATGAACCCGCGTATCGGTTAGCTGGTCTGCAACATATGTACACCTGTAACAAAGTATGCACCGTGTCATATGCAACTGGATGTAAGGACCGATATCTTCCCTTTCAAAAGTTCGTCTGGCGAATTCAAAACGGGTGCCTGCAGCGCCATGTTCGTATCCAAGATCCTGCAAATGGCATTCGCCTGCCTGGTCGCAGATCGGGCAGTCGAGCGGATGATTGATTAGCAAAAATTCCACTACGCCTTTTCTTGCGTCAATTACTTTTTCACTGGTGATATTTTTAACTACCATACCATCCATTACATTGGTTCTGCAGGAAGCCACCAGCTTGGGCATAGGCCTGGGGTCTGCGGTAGAACCGGCGGCTACTTCAACCAGACAGGTACGGCATTTGCCACCGCTGCCTTTGAGTTTGCTATAATAACACATGGCAGGCGGGGCCACTTCGCCACCTATCTGCCTTGCAGCATTTAATATAGAAGTGCCGGGCTCAACATCGATCGTTATGTTATCGATGGTAACTTTTATCATTTTCTTTTCTTCGGCCATATTTTCTTTTTTCACACAATAAGCGGTTTTAATTCCAATACTGTGCGATTATAAGTGAATTGAAAAGCTCTCGCGTAAAGTTTAAGCGTTTATTAATCAACAAATACATTAAAATCGCATCCACTATTATACCACTGCGATCTGCATAGAATCAGCATAGTGCGCCAGTCCGAAATTTCGTGTCAGGGCTTCTGCAGGATTCAGCACATGCCATTCAAACTCATCCCTGAAATGACGGATAGCGGCAGCTACCGGCCATGCCGCAGCATCACCCAGCGGACAAATAGTGTTACCTTCTATTTTGCGTTGAATATCCCACAAAAGGTCTATATCACTCATCTTGCCTTTTCCGTACTCGATGTTTTTCAGGATCTTTTCCATCCAGCCGGTTCCTTCCCTGCAGGGTGAGCATTGCCCGCAACTTTCATGATGATAAAAACGTGCAAGCGTTAAGGTATGACGAACCACACACTGGTCTTCGTCCAGCACGATAAATCCGCCTGAACCCATCATAGAGCCGGTTGCAAAACCGCCATCAGCCAGGCTTTCATAATTCATCATCCTTGCTTCACCTTTAGCTGTCTTCAATAAAAGGTTAGCAGGCAAGATGGGCACCGATGATCCTCCGGGAATACAGGCTTTCAGCCTCTTTCCATTCGGGATACCGCCGCAATATTCATCACTGAAAATAAATTCTTCCACCGAGATGGTCATGTCAATCTCGTAAATACCTGGCTTGTTGATATTGCCACACGCACTGAGTAATTTTGTTCCGGTTGATTTTCCTACACCAATTTTTGAATATGCTTCACCGCCTTCGTTGATGATAGGAACGATAGCTGCGAGGGTCTCAACATTGTTAACTACCGTGGGACTGTCCCACAAACCTTTTACTGCGGGGAACGGTGGCTTGATACGTGGCAGGCCTCTTTTGCCTTCGAGGCTTTCAATCAATGCGGTTTCTTCTCCGCAAATGTAAGCGCCGGCGCCGCGATGTACATATATCTCGCAGTCGAAGCCGGTTCCCAATATATTCTTACCCAGCCAGCCGTTTGCTTTTGCTTCTTCAATTGCCTGTTCCAGTATATCGGTTATCCAGGCGTATTCGCCACGGATATAAATGTAGGTTCTGTTGCTGCCTAACGCGAACGAGGATACGATAAGACCCTCTACCAGCAGATGAGGAATAAATTCCATCAGGTACCGGTCTTTAAATGTTCCGGGTTCGCTTTCATCGGCATTACAAACGAGGTAACGGGGAACGCCTTCCGGCTTGGCCAGAAAGCTCCATTTCATACCTGTAGGAAAACCCGCACCACCACGGCCTCTCAGGCCGCTTTTCTTTACTTCCTCCACAACATCCGCAGGCGACATTTTAAAAGCTTTTTCCACACTACGGTAACCACCTTCCCTACGGTATACGTCATAAGTACGGATGCCTTCAACGTTTGCTTTTTCTAATAGTAGTTTTCTACCCATAATTTATTGCCAGGTGAAAGAGATTTTTAATAATGCTGTCAGCTATCAGCCTTCAGCTATCAGCAACTGATTTGATTAAAACCTGTCGATAATTAATATACCATGCAATTACTTCTCACTTGTTCAGGTATTCTTCGATGAGTCCAAAAAACTGATCAAACCAGCCGCTTTTATGATCTTCCATTTCTTTCGAATTTGGGAAACGGGAATGTTCTAATGTTATCAGAGTTCCTTTTCCTTGGGCCGTTAAAGTATAATAAACTTCCGATGGCGGCACTTCTTCCGGCCAGTTGGATGGCTTCCAGGTATAAGCTAATTCCTTGTCGGTGAGCTGTAGTAATTTACCTTCCACCCAACCGTCGAAAAGTACTACCTGACCACCGATCTTTTTTTCAACCAACGCTTCTCCCCCGCTCCAGTCGGTTATAAGTTCACTGTCAGTTAATAAATCCATTACTTTACCCGGAGGTGCGTTCAAATAATATTCTAATTTAAATCCGGGTGATGGCATCTATTTCAATGATTAATTATTAATGATTAACGGTTAATTGTTAATGATGAATTAATAAAAGTATCATACTGACTACGATTGATAATACCATTTCATTACAAATAATCAGCAACTTACCGTTAATAATTAATCATTAATAATTAACATTAACCCTTAATTCGTCTAATTATTCACAGCCGCATTTTTCCTGCACTCCTCTATAATAGCGTCAACTTTTTGAGGGGTTAGATGTTCCCTGAAATTTTTCCCTAATTGCATCATGGGCGCATAGCCGCAAGCACCAAGGCATTCTACCGTTTTCAATGTAAACAGCCCATCAGAAGTTGTTTCACCCACACCAATGCTAAGTTTTTGTTTTATATATTCAATAATAGCATCACTTCCGTTAAGCATACAGGGCCCTGTCTGGCATACTTCAAATAAATACCTGCCAACAGGTTTCATATTATACATGGAATAAAAAGTAGCTACTTCATATACTTCAATAGGCTCAATATTAAAAAGAGTGGCAACATAATCCATAACCGGTACATCCAGCCAGCCGCCAAATTCGTCCTGGGCTAAATGCAGTACCGGAAGCAGGGCGCTTTTATGTTTACCTTCCGGGTAGCGTGCCATTACTTCAGTGACCTTCTTTAATTTCTCATCAGAAAATTTCATTGCGCCCGTTTGAAAATTTATAAAGAAAATATAGAACTTACAAATTCAAAACCTCATACCTCATACCTGATATCATCCATCCATCTCACCCGCTATAAGATTCAGGCTGCTCAGCGTAACGATGGCATCGCTTAGCATGCTGCCTTTTACCAGCTCGTTGTATGCCTGGTAATAAATAAAACAGGGCCTCCTGAAATGCAAACGATAGGGCGTACGTCCGCCGTCGCTGATCAGGTAAAAGCCCAGTTCGCCATTGCCACCTTCCACGGAATGATATACCTCACCCACAGGGATATCGGTTTCCCCCATCACAATTTTAAAGTGGTAGATCAACGCTTCCATTTTTGTATAAACATCTTGTTTTTCAGGAAGATAATAAGCCGGAGCGTCTGCATGAAATACTTCCGCTGCGGCGCCTTTAAACTCCTGAACTTTTTGGTAGGCCTGGCGGATAATGTGCAAAGATTGTTTCATTTCTTCATTACGCACCATAAAACGGTCATAGTTATCACCCGTTTTGCCTACCGGAACAATAAAATCAAAATCTTCATAGCTGCTGTATGGACTATGCACCCTTACATCATAGTCTACACCTGAAGCTCTTAGATTAGGACCGGTAAAACCATAGTTCAAAGCACGTTCGGCACTGATACCGCCACCGCCAATGGTTCTTTCCATGAAGATACGGTTGCGCATGAAAAGATTGTTGAATTCATCCAGTACTTTGGGGTATTCGGCCAGAAATTTTTCCAGTTTTTGAAAAGCGGTATTGGTAAAGTTCCTTTCAAATCCACCGATGCGCCCGATATTGGTAGTCAATCTGGAACCGCAAATTTCTTCATAGATCTCATAGATAAGCTCCCGGTACTGCATTACGTAGAGGAATCCTGTGTAAGCTCCCGTATCAACGCCAACAATAGAATTGCAAATTAAATGATCTGAGATGCGGGCAAGCTCCATAATAATGATGCGGAGATAGTCTACCCTTTTAGGCAGTTTCAGCCCTAAAAGTTTTTCACAGGTTTGATGCCAGCCCATGTTATTGATCGGTGACGAACAGTAGTTCATCCTGTCGGTAAGCGGAGTGATCTGGTAGAGCGGGCGGCGCTCTGCAATTTTTTCAAAAGCTCGGTGGATGTAACCAATTGTTTGTTCAGAGTCTACGATGCGTTCGCCATCCAGTTCCAGTATGTTCTGAAATACCCCGTGTGTTGCCGGATGCGTTGGCCCCAGGTTTAACGTGGTAGTCGTTTTCTCAATACTTCCTTCCGGTAATTTTATATGATATTCAGACATGATGTTGTTAATTCCTGTGATTCGACTTTTTGCTGTCAGCCGTCAGCTATCAGCAAAAAAGCAAACCTTGTAGTTTTATTATAATTGACACTTATATCTCATCTCTCTAACTCTCATGAAAAAACGAATCAGTTCTTCATTCCCTGATAGCTGACTGCTGATAGCTGCTTACCCCCTTCCAAACATTTCATCATCCTTATCCCGGCGGGTCTGGTCTTCCATTGGAAATTCTTTCCGCATAGGAAAGTAATCCATTTCTTCCACATTCTGAATACGCTTAAGATTAGGATGGCCGATAAAATTCACACCAAAAAAATCAAAGGTTTCTCTTTCCATCCAGTTGGCAGCTTCATACAGTGCCGTAGCCGTAAATACGTCGGGCTGCTCAATGTTTGTATATACCTTAAAACGCAGGCGCATATTATCTACCAGGTTATGAAGAAGGTACACTACAGCTAACTCCTCGCCGGTTCTGTCGGGATAGTGAACCGCACACATATCTGTTAAGAACTGAAACCGCAGTTCGGGATCGTCATAAAGGAACTGCAATACTTTAAGATTCATTTCTTTAGTAGTGCTGAAAGTTAACAACCCATAGGGCTCCTGCCAGTTATTTAACTGGTCGCCAAATTTCCCGGTAAGTCGTTCTTTTATTAATTCATTGGTTAACCCCATCATAATACTATTGAATTCCGTAACTCGACATCAGTTCTTTATATTGATCGCTCGATCTTCTGCGCAAGCTTTCATGACCTATCAGGTCCTGTATTTTTAAAATTCCATCAATGATGCCTTCCGGCCTTGGTGGGCATCCCGGCACATACACATCAACTGGTATTATCTGATCGATCCCCTGCAGTACAGAATAGCTGTCAAAAATACCACCGCTGCATGCACAGGCTCCTACTGACAATACCCAGCGCGGTTCAGCCATTTGCAGGTATACCTGCCGTAAAACCGGCCCCATCTTTTTTGCGATAGTTCCCATAACCATTATAAGATCACATTGCCTGGGTGAAAAACCAATCCTCTCTGCGCCAAATCTTCCCAGGTCGTAATGGGCACCCATAGTTGCCATAAATTCTATTCCACAACAGGAAGTTGCAAAAGGCAAAGGCCAGATGGAATTCTTTCTTGCCAACCCAACCAAATCAGATAATTTGGTTGTAAAAAACCCATCCCCCGTATGACCGGGTGGTAATTCAGCGACTGATATAGGTTTACCACCCTCATTTTTAATATTATATTGAACAGGACGTGCCATAATTATTTCCTCCGAATCTTTTTAAGGTAATTTAGTGATCTAAATATAAACCTTACTTATAACAGTTTAGATATAGGTCTTGTTGTGAAGGCAAGCAGATCTTTAACATCAGGTTTAAATTATTTCAACAATCTGACTAATCTTCCCAGGATAAAGCGCCCTTTTTTAATATATAGAAAAATCCGGCCATAAAAAATGCAGTAAACATAATTACTGCAACAAATCCATCCCATCCCAATGTTCTGAAATTAACCGCGTAGGGATAGAAAAAGATCACTTCAACATCAAACAAAACAAATAGTATAGCAACAAGGAAGTATTTGATAGCCATTGGCTGGCGGGCATTTCCAACACTTTCAATACCACTTTCGAAGTTCTCCAGTTTTTCGTCGGTATTCCTTTTCGGGCCCAGGAGATGTGTAATCGCCATCATTGCACCAATAAACAATATTGCAAATAACAGTTGGATTGCAATAGGAAGATAATTCATTGAACTATTTACATCAGTAGTA
>CAXTDO010000383.1:0-6327 GCA_964242315.1 uncultured Flavihumibacter sp. | reverse complement strand
GAATTATTGGTTGTTCCGTTTCCTTCTTTTCCTTTTTTTCACCTTTTGCCATCTGTCAAAGCTAAAATAAAAGTCTTGATTTTCAGCTATTAGCTATCAGTAGTGGCCTGAAAGCTATTTTGTTTTGATTAAAATATTTTTGGTATGATAAATAAATTAGTAATTTAGCGCTAAATATATTAGCTATGTCATTAGCAGGAAAGAATTTAAAATACCTTAGAAAACTCAGGGGCTGGACCCAGGAAGAATTTGCCAATAAATTAAAAATAAAACGCTCCCTGCTGGGAGCCTATGAGGAAGAAAGAGCGGAACCCCGAATTGAAGTGCTGGAACTGATCGGCAATATATTTAAACTTTCGTTGGATGAACTGTTGTTAAAGGACCTGACGGATGCAAAGGGAAATTACATTGCAAAACGCAGGGCTCAGAAGATGGAATCGTTAGGTAATGAAATTCATATGGTTCCTATAAAAGCTGCAGCAGGTTACCTGGCAGGTTATGCCGATCCTGAATTTATTGATGAATTAAATACCTTCACCCTTCCTATGCTGGCGCCCGGAAATTACCGGGCTTTTGAAATTGTAGGAGATTCTATGTTGCCTACGCCAAGCGGTTCGGTAATCGTTGGTGAGAAAATAGAAAAGCTGGAAGAAGTGAAGACCAACAATACCTATATTATTGTTTCCCGGCAGGAAGGTATTGTATACAAAAGGATCATGAAAAATAACCGGTCTAAAAGCAAGTGGACACTTATCAGCGACAATCCAAGTTACCAGCCTTATAATGTGGAAGCGGACGATATCATTGAAGTGTGGCAGGCACAATTGGTGATGACAAAAGCTAACGTGCAACAAAGATGGGATGTTAACCAACTGGCAGGCCTGGTTAATAATTTGCAGGAGCAGGTTAGTACTCTGAAGAAACGGATGAATTAGTGCTTAACGTTTTTTAACCGCAGAGGACACAGAGGAAGAAACACAGAGGGCGCAGAGGAAACCCTCCGCGCCCTCTGTGTTTCTTCCTCTGTGTCCTCTGCGGTTAAAAAAAAATCACAACCTGTAAATCTCCTTAGCCGCCCTGAACGTATTGCAATGCGCTTCCACAATAATCTTTATATCTTCCGAATACCCGCCGCCCATTGATACTACGCAGGGAATCCGCTGCTCCTTCAATAAAGAGAAAACAAATTCATCCCTTTTCTTACAGCCTTCCACAGGTATCTTAAGCTTTCCGAATTTATCCGTTGAAAGAATATCTACCCCTGACAGAAAAAATACAAAGTCTGGTTTTACTTTCCTGAGTAATGATGGTAATGCCTCCTTTAATAATCCCAGGTAAGTTTGCTCATCCGCTCCATCTTCCAAAGGAATATCAAGGTCAGACGTTTCTTTATGAAATGGATAATTATGCCGGCCATGCATGCTGAAGGTAAAAACCCTGGGCTCATGCTCAAATAATTTGGCCGTGCCATCACCCTGATGCACATCGAGATCGATAATTAAAATTTGTTTTACTAAGTTTTTATGAAGCAGGTAATTAGCCGCAATGGCAAAATCGTTTAATAAACAGAAACCTTCTCCTCTGTCAGCAAATGCATGATGGGTGCCGCCTGCAACGTTTATGGATACGCCGTTATCAAATGCGTAAGTGCAACAATCAATAGTTCCCTGTGTAATGATCAGTTCTCTTAAAGTGAGCGCAGGAGATTGCGGAAAACCTATATGCCGTTGCTCTTTTGCCGATAGCTGCTGATCTTTTAACCTGCCTAAATAAGCACTGTCATGGGTCCATAGAATTACCTCGTCCGGACAAATGCCCGGTGCAAATAAATTTTCCTCTGTGATGCTCCCTTCATACAATAATTGTTCAGGAATCAATTCATATTTAAGCATCGGGAAGCGGTGTCCGGCAGGCAAAGGATGCGCATAAATAGGAGCATACGCAATTTTCAGGATTTGTTCTTTCTGCATGTGGTAATTCAACAAAGCTTTATAAGCGTATGATCTGCAATGGCAAAAACGCAATCGCCTTTCTTAGGAGAAATCAGTGCTGTTCCGGTAAAACGGCTGAAAGCAGGAAGTATGGCAAAATCAGACCCAAAATAAAAACAGGGCAGGCTAAGCGATTGTTTTGCCATTCCCTTTACCAGCACACCAGGGTGAATATGGCCGCTGATGGTATAGTTAACCGGATGTTCTTCCGTAGATTGTGTGGTGATTTCACATGGATCGTTATCGTGAGTAAAGCAAAAACCATTTATCAACAGGCCCTTTTTAATTACAGAAATGCCTGCTTTAACATACCAATCTTCTTTTAAAATATCGTGATTGCCTTTTACGAGTTTTATCGAAAGATCGGGAAGGTCGTTCCTCCACTTGTAAAAAAGGTCCAGCTCTTTATTGGCAACGCTGTGAAAAAAATCACCTACTACTAATAAATGCTTTGGCGAAAAATGCTGTAACTGCGCTATCAGCCTTTGAAGGTCTTCTTTAAAAACAGACTGCGGTATGGCAATCCCCGACTTCCGGAAGTGACCGGTTTTACCAAAATGACAGTCAGATACTATCAGCGTGTTTTCATTCTCCCAAAACAAAACACGTTCGGAAGAAACCCAAAATTTGTGTTGATTTACAATATGTTGAAAAGGAGCCTGCATCTGATAATTCAAGAGTGCAAATGTATTGTAAATCTATTTTTCTACAGATGATTGATAATTAGAAAAGGGTTATTACATTTAAATCTTAAACACAAACCCATATACAATGAGCGACATCGATCAATTCAAAGGAACTCCTTTTGATAAAAATGCAAACAATCAAGCTCCCGGCGCTTTAAAAACTTTAACCGTTCTAACATTTGTGGGTTGCGGAATTTTGGCGTTACTGACTTTGATCAACAGTTTGAATGCAAAAAGAGGTATTGACGCTATGGAGAAATTGCAGGGAAGCGAGCAATTGGAAAAGATGCCTGACTTTTTTAAAAGTTTTTATACCCCTGAGGCGATGGCACTTGCCAGAACCAGGTACGAAAACATAGTTCCACTAACTATCATTGGATTAGTAAGCCTGGGCCTCTGCGTATTCGGAGCTATCCAAATGAGGTCATTACAAAAGCAGGGCTATTTTTTATGGATCATTGGTAACGTGTTATTTTTCATAGGCGATGCAATTTTCGTTGGAACTGCATCGTTTTCAGGCTTTGCATTTTATTTAACCGTAGCATTTTTTGCTTTATTTTTTATACTTTACTCAACGCAATTGAAATATTTGAAATAATTACCTCTCCAACTGTATCTGCATTTTCTTTACCCGGTCTTCCAGTTTCTCAGAAGTCATGTTCTCGCGCATGCTGTCTACTTTGATGGGGAAACAAAATGGTGTAAGCCTATGAGGGAAAGTGATAACGATCCTGCCCGTTTGAATGCGCTGTAGCATATTACGCAGGCGGGCTTCTTCCATCTGCTGTTCCATCACTTCATTATAAGCCTGCCTGATCAATAAATTGTCAGGTTCATATTCGGCAAAAACTTTAAAGATCAGGGAGGCCGATGCCTGTAAGTGCCTTGCTTTTTTATGTTCGCCCGGGAGGCCCTGAAAAATCAATCCGCCAATAGTTGCTATGTCCCGGAATTTACGCTTGGCCATTTCGCTTGAATTGACGCTTCTTTGAATATCGATGAATAAATTGTCATCGCTGAATAATTCATATACATTGGTGTCGTCTACCGGTATCGGTTGATCGCTTAATAATTCAAAACCGTAATCGTTCATGGCAATGGAAAAGGTGATCGGCGTTATCTGGCTGATACGGTAAGCCAGGATGGCAGCCATAGCTTCATGAACAAGGCGGCCTTCGAAGGGATATACAAAAAGATGGTATCCGTCTCTTGTTTCGATCTGCTCTACAAGTAATTCATTCTCGCGCGGGATATGCGAAAGATGTTCCTGTAATTGAAAAAGCGGTTTCAACACCCTGATCTCAATATCCGGTAAAGAACCGTTTTGTTGATTCGCCACTTTGGGCGCTACTACTTTTACGCCATCATTTATTTTCCTCCGCAGCATAAAGCCCAGGTTAGCGGATAATGGCATGCGTCCGCCGTTCCAGCTTGGCACTATAGATTTGGTGGAAGATGATTTCTTTACCAGGACAGTCATATCCTTGATCATCACAAACTCCAGGTTGCGGCCAGCCAGCGTAAACACATCACCCTGACTAAGGCGCGAAATAAAGTATTCTTCAATAACTCCTATAAATCCACCGGATAAAAATTTTACTTTCAGCATGGAGCCGCTGACGATGGTTCCTATATGCATCCGGTGCCGCATTGCCATCCGCCTGTTGTTGATTTTGTAGAGTCCGCTTTCCAGCACCTCCACTTTTTTATATTCATCATATTGCTGCAAAGCGGTGCCTCCGGTTGTAATGAACTCGAGGATTTCCTGCCACTCGTTCATAGTGATTTCCCTATAACAATAGGTGGATTTTATTTCTTCAAAAATGATATCAGGGTTAAAGCCATCAGAGATGGCCAGCGTACAGAGGTATTGAATAAGCACGTCAAAGCATAATACGCGGGGGTAGCGGCTTTCGATGAAAGTTTGTTTGATCGCTTCTTTTAATGCGGCGGCTTCTACCAGCTCCAGAGAATGAGTGGGAAGAAAATATATTTTACTAACAGCGTCAGGCTGGTGACCGCTTCTGCCGGCGCGTTGCAGGAAGCGCGCCACGCCCTTGGGAGACCCTACCTGTATCACCGTTTCAACAGGCCTGAAATCTACACCGAGATCCAGGCTTGAGGTACATACCACCGCTTTAAGTTTGCCTTCATGCAAAGCATCCTCTACCCATAACCGCAGTTCCTGTTCTATACTTCCATGATGCAACGCGATAGCACCGGCCAGGTCGGGACAAACCCTTAATATTGCCTGGTACCATCTTTCACTCATCCCGCGGGTATTAATGAAGATGAGTGTGGTTTTACTTTTTTCGATGATAGGAATAACTTTATCCACAAGGCTCAAACCCAGGTGCCCGGCCCATGGGTATTTTTCAATTTCATCCGGAAAAACAGATTCTATTTCGATAAGCTTATTGATTTGTGCTTTCACGATGATGCCTTCACTTCCATTGCAGGCCATTAATACTTCCATAGCCTGGTCCAGGTTACCGATGGTGGCGCTGATGCCCCATATTGCAATGAATGAAGGGTGTCCGGCCTGTAAGTTCTCTAGCGCCTTTTTTCTAAGCCCGATCAGTCTGCTGATGGCGAGTTCTACCTGTACACCTCTTTTACTTCCCAGCAGTTCGTGCCATTCGTCAACTGCTACCATTTTGAGGGTTGAAAAGACAATAGGATAATCTTTTTGTGCCAGCAACAAATGAAGACTTTCAGGGGTGATGATCAGCACTTCGGGCATCTGGCGCTTCTGCTTTTGCCTTTCACTGGTATCGGTATCTCCGTTACGAATGCCTACCTTCCAGTTCATTCCCAATTCAACAATCACTTCTTCCATGGCGCGGCCAATATCTTTCGCCAGGGCGCGTAGCGGTGTGATCCATAGCAGTTGCAATCCGTTCTTGTTTGCAGACCGGTAGTTGTCAGGATGATTATTAATAAAATCTATAACCACACCAAGAAAAACAGCAAATGTTTTTCCGCAGCCTGTTGGAGCGTTTACCAATCCTGAATGGCCGTTGATGATATGTTGCCAGCTTTCCTGCTGAAATGTAAACGGATGATATCCTTTTTCGGAGAGCCATTTATTGATAACAGTAAACCCGGTGCAGGATTGTAATTGCATAATTTGTGCTGTGTTGACCAGCTCCCCTTGTGTTCTTTGTGGGCGCTCCTTTGTGACCTTTGTGGTTAAATAGGGTCTGCGATTTACGGCATTTTTTAAACCACAAGGATCACAAAGGAGCGCCCACAAAGAACACAAGGGGAGCTAAACAAGTTTCGAATCTTTACTTAGGGACATTGACTCAACAATGCATTTTTAATATACTGACAATGAACGCCGGTAAAGTTATTAAACGTTTAGATGTCTATCATCAGTCCATCTTTCATATTAAGTATCCGGTCGCTCATTCGGGCCAGTTCTTCGTTATGCGTAACAATCAGGAAGGTTTGCTGGAACTGATCCCTGAGATCAAAGAACAGCTGATGGAGGTCTTTTGCCTTTTCAGAATCAAGGTTACCGGTGGGTTCATCGGCAAAAACAATTTTTGGGTTGTTCATGAGGGCCCTGGCAACGGCAACCCGTTGTTGTTCACCGCCTGAAAGCGCTTGGGGTTTGTTATCCATGCGATGCCCCAGTCCTAATA
>CAXTDO010000382.1:0-6329 GCA_964242315.1 uncultured Flavihumibacter sp. | reverse complement strand
CACGCATGGAGCTTACCCCGCCACTGGCAATAAAATGAAGAGCAGGAAACTTTGCAAGAATATTTTTATACAGTTCGAGAGAAGGCCCCTGAAGTAAACCGTCTTTGCTGACATCGGTACAAAACACCTCCCTGACACCTTTTTCTATATATTTATCTAAAAAATCATAGATCCAGATATCCGTCTTTTCAGTCCAACCGCTCACCGCAATTTTTTCATCCTTTACATCAGCGCCTAACAAGAATTTATCAGCACCATACTGAGATAGCCATTGGACAAAAGTTTCCTCGTCTTTAACAGCCAAGCTACCAATAGTTGCCCATAGCGCACCTGACCCGTATACGATTTCAAGATCTTTTTCCGTTTTGATGCCGCCACCAAAATCAATCTGCAATGCTGTTTTACCGGCAATCGTTTCCAACACTTTCCAGTTTTTTACTGCCCCCACTCTCGCGCCATCCAGATCAACAAGATGCAATCTGACTAAGCCATTGTCCTCAAACTGCCGGGCTACTTCAAGTGGATGTTCATTGTAAATCTTTTTAAGTCCATAATCGCCCTGGGTTAGTCTTACGCATTTTCCTTCAATAATATCAATAGCTGGAATTATCTGCATGTTGTTCTATAATGATAAAAAATTTTTCAGTATCTGCTGGCCGGCGTCTGCGCTTTTCTCAGGATGAAATTGCACGCCGTAAAAATTGTTCACATGCAATCCGGTACTGTATGGTTGTACATAATCGGTAGTAGCAATGGTGTGTTCGCCCAGTGCTGCATAATAACTATGCACAAGGTACACGTAGGAGTTTTCAGCAACGTCTTTAAACAGACTTGTTTTCAGATCAAAGATATTATTCCATCCTATCTGTGGCACCTTCATTTTTGCCTCAGGTTCAGCCAGCAAGGTATCAGGTAAACTAACCGTTGAAGGACTGAACTTTTTCACCTGTTCCCTGAAGATGTTCAGGCAAGGGGTATCATTCTCTTCGCTATGAGAGCACATTAATTGCATTCCAAGGCATATACCCAGCACAGGCTGCGTAAGAGAAACAAGCAGCTTATCCATATTTCTTTCTTTCAGGTAATTCATGGCAGTGCTGGCTTCGCCGACCCCGGGAAATATAACCTTATCTGCAGATTGGATAGAATCATGGTCATCTGTTACCACAGCGTTTAGTCCGATTCTTTCCAATGCATACAATACCGATTGGATATTGCCGGCATTGTATTTTACAATTACTATAGTCATTTGCCGTCTGTTTCAGTTATTGCAGGATAGAGGATAAGAAAGATTTGGTAGCAGCCTCTACATCGGTTTGATTCTCTAACGCTTTAATGTATGCGCTTCCGATGATCGCCCCGTTGGCATGCCTGCAGGCTGAAGTAAAGGTATGTTTGTCTTTGATGCCGAAGCCTACCAGTACAGGGTTTCTTAATTTCATTTGTTCCAGCCGGTTGAAATAAGCCTGCTGGTGTTCAAAATCGGTATCCTTCCCTGTTGTTGACGAGGTAGATACGGCGTAGATAAAACCGCTGCTCAGATCGTCTATTTTTCTGATTCGCTCTTCTGATGTTTCAGGTGTCACTAAAAAGACAAAGCTCAGTCCGTATTTCCGGATATGCGGGCCGTATTCTGTTTCGAATTCATGCATAGGCAGATCGGGTAATATCAACCCATCGACTGCTACGTCTGCAGCATGCTGGCAGAATTTTTCAAATCCATACTGAAGGATGGGGTTCATATATCCCATCAGTATAACAGGCAGGTACACCTGGTGGCGGAAACCGCGCAACTGCTCTAATAATTTATGAATGGTCATTCCATTATCTAAAGCAATCATATTGCTGTGCTGGATAACGGGGCCATCGGCCAGCGGATCGCTGTACGGCATCCCTATTTCAACCATATCGGCGCCATTTTCCTGTAATGCCTGCATAACGGGAACAGTACTTTCCAATGATGGATAACCGGCGGTGCAGTAAACATTCAGGATGTTTTTTTGCTTTGATTGAAAAAGGGTTTCTATGCGGTTCATTTTTTTAATTATTAATGATTAGTTGTTAATTATTAACGGACAGTTCAAACAGTTTAAAGTTGTACATAAAATTCAAAAAGGCTTACCATTAATAATTAATCATTAATGATTGTCCATCGCCTTCATATACGTTGCCATGTCCTTATCACCACGCCCGCTTAAGCAGATAACCACCTTATCAGTTTCAAGCAGGTTAAGCTTATCGAGTACCGAAAAAGCATGAGCCGTTTCAAGCGCAGGAATGATACCTTCCAAACTGGCAACATAAAAGGCCGCATCGAGTGCTTCTTCATCAGTTGCACTTAGAAAGATACCACGGCCGCTATCAAATAAGTGGGCATGCATCGGACCAATGCCCGGGTAATCCAGTCCTGCTGAAATGCTGTGCGGTTCTACCACCTGACCGTCTGCTGTTTGCATTACAATACTTCTACTGCCATGCAATACGCCCGGGGTGCCAAGTTGTGTGGTGGCTGCGCTCATGCCGCTGTTAACGCCATGCCCCGCAGCTTCCACCGCTACCAGTTTAACTTCAGGGTCATTCAGAAAATGGTAAAAGGCGCCCGCGGCGTTACTGCCGCCGCCAACACAGGCTATCACATGTGTTGGAAGATCGGAGCCGGTTTTCTCTTTCAACTGCTTACGAATCTCCCGGCTTATCACACTTTGAAAACGCGCTACCATGTCAGGATAAGGATGCGGACCTACCACACTGCCAATGATATAATGAGTGTCGATAGGGTGATTGATCCAATCGCGGATGGCTTCGTTAGTGGCATCTTTCAACGTTTTGCTGCCACTTAGCGCTGGTATCACCGTAGCGCCCAGCATCTTCATGCGGGCGACATTGGGAGCCTGTCGTTCAATATCTTTCTCTCCCATGTATACAATGCATTCAATACCTTTTAAAGCGCAGACCGTTGCTGTTGCCACGCCGTGCTGTCCTGCACCGGTTTCAGCGATGATTCTTTTTTTACCTAATCGTTGGGCGAGAAGGATTTGTCCGCATGTGTTGTTTATCTTATGGGCACCGGTATGACAAAGGTCTTCTCGTTTTAAATATATCTGTGTACGATACCGTTCACTCAAACGTTTGGCATGGTATAACGGTGTAGGACGGCCGACATAATCTTTTAGCAACTCTGCAAGCTCAAGCTGGAAAGAATTTTCATTGGTGATCTGTAGATAACGTGTTCTTAATTCTTCTACGTTAGGGTACAACATCTCCGGAATATAAGCCCCGCCGAATTGCCCGTAATAACCATGTTCGTTTATGCTGTATGACATTGTTGTGTGTTTTAGTTTAATGATTAATGGTTAATGATTAATGATTAACGGGTAGTGACCTATATTTCCAGTGGGTCTTTAACTATTAATAACCATCCGTTAATCATTAACCATTAATCATTAATCATTATTCCTTCAGTTCCTCCACAAATTTTTTAATTTTCGCCATGTCCTTTACACCGGGACTTATCTCGAATTTACTGTTGATATCGACTGCGAACAGTGCGTTGGCAGCGGGTTTGTGCTCAAATATTTTCAGTTTATGTGAATCATCAGGCTGAATGCCACCGCTGAGAAAAAAAGGCTTTCCTATTACACTACCTTCCAGGATTTCCCAGTTAAACTTCTTGCCTGTGCCACCATATCCTGCACCCTCCGTATCGAATAAGAACATGTCGCATACACCCATGTAAGGCTTAATCATCCACTCAATGTGATCGTTGTCGCTAAGCCGGAAAGCTTTTACCACGGATATATAGTCAGCAATCTTTTCGCAATACTTGGGCGATTCATCACCATGCAACTGAACCATATGCAGTCGGCATTCATCTACCATCTGTAACACGCTGTCTATGGAGGCGTTCACGAACACACCCACTTTGTTAACTTTATTTTCCTTTTTTATTTGCGCAGTAGTGAGATGCCGAAGTACATATCTGGGTGATTTCGGATAAAAAATAAAGCCCGCAAATGTCGCCCCTATTTCTTCCAGTTGATCTACCTGATCCAGTTGAGTCATTCCGCAGACTTTAACTCTCATAATTAACCATGTTTTAATGTATGAACAAAGCTGGCAAAGGCAATCGCAGGATCCGGCTCTTTCATAAACGTTTCCCCTATCAGGAATCCGCTGTATCCATGTTGTTTCAAAATTGCAATGGTTGTGGCGTTACTGATACCGCTTTCCGATATTTTAATCTTACCTGACGGTATTTTTTTTGCCAAATCAATGGACCGGTTAACATCCACTGTAAACGTTTTAAGGTCACGGTTGTTCACGCCTACCAGGTCTACAGCATCACAAATATGCAACAGTTCTTCTTCATTATGTATTTCCAGTAAAACTTCCAGTTGCAGCTTTTTTGCAAAAGCCGAAAGCTCCTCAACACGTTGCGGTGTTAAACAAGCGGCTATTAAAAGTACTACATCGGCGCCAATTGCTTTGGCTTCAAGGATCTGGTATTCTTCAATAATGAAATCTTTCCTTAAAATAGGGATTGCCAGGTGTCTCGACCTGATAATATCTTCTTTTTTACCGGCAAAAAACTTTTCATCCGTTAATATGGACAACCCTGACGCGCCCCCATCTGAGTAAGCTCTGGTAATATCTTCCGGTTGAGCAGTGCTGTTAAAGATGCCTTTGGAAGGCGACTTACGTTTGAATTCAGCGATAATGCCGGTACGGGATGCATCCATCAGAAACTGCTTTAAAGACAAAGTTTTGCGGTTATAAAACGCGCTTTGTTCCAGTTCCGCCGTGGAAACCGTTGCCTTGGCAATTTTAACTTCCTCAACCTTCTGCTTTATTATTGTATCCAGGATGTTTTCCGCCATACTTACTATCTTTAATTGAAACTATCTGAACTGTGATTTGGTTGATTCAATGATGGATTATAATTTTTTCCATGTCATAGTACATCATTGAATCAACTAAATCATAGTTCAGATCTGTGGTTATAAAAACCGTCTTTATTGCAACGCTATCAGCTTTTCAAAACTGCGATATGCATTACCACTCTCAAGACTCTCCACTGCCGTGCGATATGCTTCTTCGTACTGCTCGTATTTGCCGGTGCAATTTAAGGCCATCGCTGCATTTGCCAATACAACAGCATTTTGCGCCCAGCTTCCTTCGCCTTTCAGGATTTTAATAAATATTTTAGCCGCTTCTGCAACACTGGTTCCGCCATAGATGTCCTGCGGACTCACAGCACGTTTACCTATTTGTTCAGGAGTGTACAATTTCTCTCCTTCGTTAGTGATTACTTTAACATCACTGGTAAGTGAAATTTCGTCGTAACCATCCAGGCTATGAATAATAGTGAAAGCCCTGCCGGTTTGCTGCAGGAGGTAATTGTAGATTCTTGCCATTTCGAGATTATACACACCAACTAACTGGTACTTTGGAAATGCCGGGTTTACCATTGGTCCCAGCATGTTAAAAAAGGTTCTTACACCCAAACTTTTTCTTACCGGCCCTACGGTTTTTAAAGCCGGATGAAACAGCGGAGCATGAAGAAAACAAATATTGGCGGTTTCTACCTCTCGCGTTAACCGATCGTTATCAACTTTAAAAGTATAACCCAACTGTTCCATCACATTCGATGAACCGCTGATGGAAGTAGCGCCGTAATTGCCATGCTTGGTCACTTTTGTTCCTGAGCCTGCTACAATAAAACAACTTAACGTAGAAATATTAAAGGTGTTCTTCCCATCTCCTCCGGTACCTACGATATCAATAGTATCGTAATCAGGCATATTCAGTTTTATACAAAGTTCCAGCAACGCATCGGTGAAGCCCTGCAGTTCTTCGATGGTGATACTGCGCATAAGATATACCGTTATAAAAGCGGCTATCTCACTTTCATTGTAAACAGCTCTTGCCATGCTGATCAACACTTCTTTGGCCTGCTCCCTGGAAAGCGTTTTATGTTCGAATAAGTATTGAAGGATTTTTTTCATTTTCGGCTATAAGCTGTCAGCTATCAGCCGTCAGCCTTTGGATTTAATTTTAATAATAGTATTAGATAGTTGAAATTTAGCTGATGTATTAACGCTTTCTTTACGGTCTCTTAGCTGATAGCTTCATACCAGCCAGTTCCTCAGCAACTGTTCCCCCATCGGTGTCAGCACGCTTTCAGGATGAAACTGAACGCCCTGAACATCGTACGTTTTATGTTGCAATGCCATGATAAAACCATTTTGATCCTGAGCGGTAATTTCGAGTTCTTCAGGAAAATTTTCTCTTGAAACAACCCAGCTATGATACCTGCCGGCTTCCAATTC
>CAXTDO010000381.1:0-6334 GCA_964242315.1 uncultured Flavihumibacter sp. | reverse complement strand
GTATTAGAATTTATGTCGAAAAATAATTATAAGGCCCAGGTTAAAATGCTGGGTATTCCCGATAGCGTTGTAGAACATGGTACTTTGAAACAACTGTACAGGGAATGTGGTTATGATGAAGAAGGAATTACCCTGGCAATAAGGGAAATGATGCGTGAGAAGATGACGGTTCAGTTTGGATAGTTTTTTTATAACCACGGAGTAAAGCCGAGGTTATAAAAAAACAGCCTCCTCTGATCTTTCCTGATTAAATTCAACAAGAAAATTATTCCTTCCATCTCCGGTAATAATAGAAATGTATTTCATCTGTACCAGTTCCAGCATCGATAAAAAAAGAAAGATGGCCTGTATGCGGTTTTCGCATGTATCAAATATTCTTTCAAAAGAACAGGAGCCGGCAGATTTTGCTGTATTATACAATTGTTCCCTGCTCTGCTCCATCGTATAATTATACTGAACCACTGTGTGAACAGGCTTATTATTCCTGTCTTTCACTTTCTGCATAACTTTTTCAAACGACTTCATTAACTTGAACAAAGTGATAGCCTGAATTTCAGTACCTTCACCCGCTTCTTCGCCTATTGAGGCAATATCTTTCTGCAGGTTGCCCCGCCTTACCATCAGCATACGCACCGCTTCCATTTCAGCCATCTTAGCAGCCGCTTCTTTAAATTTTTTATATTCAAGTATTTTATCAATCAATTCCTTACGGGGGTCAATTTCATTGCCCTGTTCATCAATCTCCTTTCTTGGCAGCAGCAATCTTGCCTTGATTCGCATTAAGGTAGATACAAATAATATAAATTCGCTGGACAGCTCTATGTTAAGTCCTTCACTTCCATGAATATAATCAAGAAAATCGTTGATTATTTTAGTGATAGGAATATTATAAATATCGAGTTCATCCCTTTCAATAAAGAATAGTAACAGATCGAAAGGACCCTCAAACTGCGGTAATTTTATTTTATATACTGGTGTGTTCATTACTTTTAGTGATCTATTAGCATCATGCCATTTTTGCTATCAGCCGTCAGCTTTCAGCTATCAGCTATCAGGATGAAACGTTGAGGCATAATCTGCTTAAAGCTGATAGCTAACTACTTCTTAATTCCAGGGTATTGCATATTCAAACTTTTCAAGGTATCTAGTACGACTGACGCGATGAGGAATTCTTTATACCAGTTCTGATCTGCAGGCACTATTGTCCATGGAATTTTATTACACTCTTCAAAACAATCTTCGTACATTTTCCTGTACACGTCCCACAATTTGGCTTCCGCAAAATCATTTTCATTATACTTCCACTGCTTGGTGGGATCTTTTATACGTTCATTTAACCGTTCCTGCTGCTCTTCCGGGGAGATATGGAGGTAAAATTTCAGGATGCTGGTACTATTATGTTGCTGCAGTAAGTCTTCGAAATGATTGATGGCTTTCATTCTTTTAAATGCAGTTTCATCATCACACCATTTATGTACCCTTGTGATTAATATATCTTCGTAATGTGAACGATTAAAAATCTGAATCATTCCTTTTGGCGGAGTGTGCATATGAATTCTCCACAAAAAATCATGAGACAATTCTTCCGGTGAAGGGGCTTTAAAAGATCTTACCGTAACACCCTGAGGATTTAAAGAACCAAAAACGTTTCTCACAACGCCATCTTTTCCACTGGCATCCGTTCCCTGAATCACTATCAGAAGGGCATGTTTTCCTTCAGCAAAAAGAAGGTTTTGCAGTTTATTCAGTTCTGTAAGTATATCTTTTGTTTTTTCTTTTGTTGTTTCCTTATCAAGGTCTTTAGGCGCGCGGGTATCAATTTTATCCAGTTTCATGGGGTAATGATTAATTTTTTAATCATTAATTATTAATTATTAACGGTGGGTGGTCTCTATTAATTTAAATCAACCAAAACATACGCATCTCCCCGTTAATCATTAAACATTAATCATTAAACATTTACACTGCCATAATTTCTTTGTCTTTCCGGCCCAGGTGTTTGTCGATTAATGCAATGTATTTATCAGTCAGTTGCTGTATTTCCAGTTCAGCATCTTTGGCTGCATCTTCGCTTAAACCGTCTTTCTGTAATTTTTTTACCATTTCAATGGCATCCCTGCGAATACTGCGAATGGCTACTTTAGAATGTTCGCCTTCACCATTTGCTCTTTTAACTAATTCTTTCCTCCTTTCTTCAGTAAGCGGAGGCAAAAAAAGGCGAATCATGTTCCCATCATTTTGAGGGTTGATTCCTATATTGGCAGCTATTATCGCTCTTTCTATAGGCTGCAGCATGTTTTTTTCCCAGGGTTGAATAGAAAGCGTACGTACATCCATTGCAGAAATATTACCTACCTGAGAAATAGGCGTATTGGATCCGTAATAGTCCACCACAATTCCATCCAGCATTTGTGGTGTTGCCTTACCTGCCCTTATTTTTAATAATTCAGCTTCGAGGTGAGAAATGCCTTTATTCATCAAATCTTCCGTATCCTCCATTATCAAAATCAGATCTTCCGACATATATTTATATTGAGGCGGTAAATTAATAAAACCTCCCGTATGAGCATAAAATTTATTAGGTAGCTCGAAAGGATTAACGAACTATTGCACTATCCGGAATTATTTTTCTTCCAGCATAGCACTCTTTGTGAGCAGAATTTTTGAAGACCCTATTTTACTGTTCTTCTTATTTGAGGGTTGAGAAATGATCAATGGCTGCTTACGACGACCGCCATAATAGAGTAACCCTATTCCGGCAAAAAATAGTGAAACGGTAGTAAATATTAATACAGTTGAACCTGCTGACCGTCCAAAATAGGCAAATGCAATAAAAAATAAATTTATAGAAACCAGGGTCAGGGTTACTTTCTGATGGGTAAATCCCCTGTCGAGCAACAAATGATGTACATGATTTCTGTCGGGACTAAAGGGAGACCGGCGGTGAATGAGTATACGAATAGCGAATACCCGAAGGGTATCCAATAAAGGAATCATCAATATTGCAAAGCCGATTGCCGGAGAAGATTCCAAAGGCATTTTTACCAAAGGAGATGAAGAAACGTTAATAAATTTTATCACAAGGATAGCCGTAATCAGGCCGATCAGTAGCGAACCGGTGTCGCCCATAAATATTTTTGCAGGCTGGAAGTTGAAGATCAGAAACGCCGCCACACTACCCGCAATAGCAAAGGAAAGGATAGCATAAGGGATCAGATCAATTTCTAAAAAATACAAACCTAGTATAGATGTAGCCATAAACCCCAGCATACCTGCTAATCCGTCTACGCCATCAATCAGGTTAAAGGAGTTAATAACAACAATAACTGTAAAGTAGGTTAATACAAGGCTAAGTATTTCCGGCAACTCATAAACTCCCAGAAAACCATGCATGCTTTTAATTTGAACTCCGCCTTTGTAAATAATAAGAAAAGCCGCCAGCACCTGACCTATAAATTTTTTCAAAGGAGAAATTATCAGGATGTCGTCTTTTATACCCAAAAAAAAGATAACCAATGAAGCGGCTATGAAAAATTGAAATTCAGATGCGTTTGAGAAAGAGATAGTTAACAGGCAGGTAATAACAAAACCTGCAAATATACCGAGGCCACCAAGAGAAGGAATCGGAGAGATATGTATCTTTCTGGAATCAGGCACGTCAAACAGCATTTTTTCTTCAGAAACCTTAATAATAACCGGAATTGCCAGAAAAGTTATTCCAAAAGAAAGAAACACCGACATAAAAATATCAAACATCCTATTGAATTTAATTCTCAAAAAGTTGGTAAGCAAAAATATAATTAACTATTTGCTTATGGTGCAAACGAAAAAATTTTCTTTTAACGCTCAAAATCTAACAAAATACTGGTTAACACTTAACATATATAAGTATTATGATAATGCCACTCTTATTTGCTAACCAAAAAATAGTCCAAATATTTGTTTAGCTAAATAAGAACCTAAAAATAATATTTGATTTAGTTTTGTCTCTCTTAACATATAAAATACAATGCCAGCACTAAAAGAGATCGCTTCCCAGATAAGACGAGACATTGTACGCATGGTTCATGGCTCCTCTAGCGGGCACCCTGGCGGATCTTTAGGCTGTACGGATTACTTTACCGCTTTATATTTCAATCAGATGAGGCATAATCCCGTATTTAATATGGACGGAACAAATGAAGACCTGTTCTTTCTCTCCAACGGGCATATTTCACCGGTTTTTTACTCCACTCTTGCAAGGTCCGGCTATTTTGATGTGAAAGAGCTGGCAACCTTCAGAAAAATCAATTCCCGCTTGCAGGGGCATCCTACCACTCATGAACATTTGCCTGGAATAAGAGTTGCCTCAGGCTCGCTGGGACAGGGAATGAGCGTAGCCATAGGGGCGGCATTAACAAAAAAACTCAATGGTGAAAATACCATAGTCTATTCTTTACACGGCGACGGAGAACTGGATGAAGGTCAGAACTGGGAAGCCATCATGTTTGCAGCACATAAAAAGATTGATAACCTCGTTTCTACCATTGACTGGAATGGCCAGCAAATAGACGGACCAACTTCAAAGGTGATGAACCTTGGAAATTTACCCGCTAAATTTGAAGCTTTTGGCTGGGAAGTGATCCTGCTACCAAAAGGAAATGATATTGATGAAGTTGTAGGAGCTCTTGAAAAAGCCAAAACCTTTGTAGGCAAAGGCAAACCGATTGCAATTCTCATGACTACCGTAATGGGTAGCGGGGTAGACTTTATGGAAGGCAGCCACGAATGGCACGGCATTGCACCCAATGATGAACAGTTGAAAAAGGCGTTAGAGCAACTGCCTGAAACACTGGGAGACTATTAGAGGTAATGATTAATGATTAGCGGTTAGTTGCATCTGCATGTAGAACAGGCTTTAAATACTTCGTAACAGTAGCATCTCACCGTTAATCATTAATAATTAATCATTAACTCAGCTTCTCAACTCAATCGCCTGCTTTCCTGCTTTACGGGCTGGAACCCAGGAGGCGATCAGGGCAACAAGTAGTACAGTGGATAAAACCAGTAAAAAATCTCCCGCCACTAACTTTACCGGGTAATAATCTATTAGGAAACTGCTTCCCTGCAATTTAACCAGTTTATAAGTGACCTGTAACTTGCAGATAATTATTGCCAGGCATACACCGGCTATCCCTCCTACCGTTGCAAGCAATATTCCTTCACTTAGAAAAATTTTAAGGATTAGATTATCATCAGTGCCCAAAGCTTTCAACACCTGGATGTCTTTTTGTTTTTCAAGCACCAGCATCGTCAGTGCACCGATCATGGTAAAAGCGGCAACTACCAATATCAGGGAAAGCATAATGTAAATGGCCCATTTTTCAACGTTCATTACTGAATATAAACTTTTGTTCTGCTCGTAGCGCGTTTGAACCATATAATCGGGGCCAAATATCTTTTCCAATTTCTCTTTTACAACTTTATCAAGAGTAGGATCGGTAAGTGTAATTTCAACTCCACCATATTCGTCTTTAGGTAGATTGAGCATACGTTTAACAAAGTCAACATTTGTGATGACGTACTTATTATCAAAATCCTGTTGTATGGCAAAAGTGCCGCTTGTATTAATATTATCAGAGCTTAACGATTGCATGGGATCCGAGGCATTCAAATTTATTCCACGTTTCGGCAGATAAATAGTAAGAGGCACTAGAGATCTGTCAGATTGGATTTCAAGGGCGCTTTCAATTCCTGAACCTAAAACAACTGCAGGCTTGTCTGCTGTACCCAGATTAAAGTTTCCTTTAATAAGTTTGTTGGCAACTCCGGTCACATGAGCATACTGGGTATCCACTCCTTTTAAATATACAAGCGATAACGGCTCACCGTTTTGTAACAGCGCTTTTTCCTCCATCACCAGAGAGTAATTTTTAACTTCAGCAATTTGTTTAATTTTTAGAAGCTGGTCTTTGGAGAAGATAATGCTGTTACCTTTTGCGGCCGAAACTTTCAGGTCAGTATAAAAATCGGCGTATAACGACTTAACAAGGTCTTCAAACCCATTAAACACACTTAGCAGAATGATGAGCGATGCCGTACCTACGGCAATTGCCAGTACACTGATCCAGGCAATAATATTGATAGCGTTTGTAGACTTTTTTGCTTTAAAATATCTCCAGGCAAAGGTGAGGTACATTGCGGAACAGTTGTTAATCGTTGTGTAAATACCTATCAGCTATCAGGCAAAATATTTTCGGCGTTCTCTACTGATAGCTGACAGCCAATGCTATTCCTCTTTCTTTTCTTCATTAATTTTTTTAAAAACTTCTTCCATTTTAAAAACATAATCAAG
>CAXTDO010000380.1:0-6338 GCA_964242315.1 uncultured Flavihumibacter sp. | reverse complement strand
GGGAATATAGGCTCTCCCAAAATGAAATGTGCCTGGATAATCGTTGATACCGGCCAAAAGTGCAGGATACCTCACTTTTCCACCTTCCTGCTTTAACACACCAGCGATTATTTTTAAAAGAGTTGATTTGCCATTTCCATTTTCGCCCATTACACCAGTAATTTGACTGAATTTTAATTCAAGATTAATGTTGGATAGTTCAAAACTTATTTTATCTCTTTTGGAATAGGAAAATGAAAGATCTTCAGCATTGACTACTGTTCTTATTTCTCTCGAGTCGTTCCCATCATTTGTTTTGCGAGCGTCAGTTATTCTATTTAGAATATTCCAAACTCTCAGTATGATTTCCGTTTTTTAATAGTCAACTCGGTTAATGTACTTGTGTTGTACATTTTTTCATATTCAGCACTTTCGGCGCACACTATTAAAGCCTCTGCTTCAAGGTCTTTAGTCTGCGAAAAATCCCTTGTGAAATCTAGTAATTGTAATGTAGCCTGCCTGATTTCATCATTGACACAAAGATTTAGAATTTCGCCACAACGAAAAGCAATATCATACCTGTCTTCAGACATAAGTAAGCATTTGAGGTATTATCACCTTAAAATAGGGGAAATCTTTGTAAAATGTTTACTTTGTTATTTCTTTTGGATGTAAACTCCTGCGGCTGAGATGGTCGTTTTTCATCAAAAATAAAAACATCACTATTATACTTGCCAAACAAAGAATAACGATAAAGGAAGTGAAAACCAATTGAGTATTTGACAAGCCTGTTGCTTTTTTTTGTTTTACAGGTGTATGTACTTTTACCAGGTACATAGAAAAGTTGTCTTTCGTTTTGCCTTCACATAAATTAAGAAATTGTCGGGCTTTATCAGTTTCATTGTCATCGTTAAGAACCGAACATATTATGCCTTCATCTAATTGCTCTAAAAAACCATCTGTACATAATAAAAAAAAGTCACCATCTATAATATCTTCCACCTCGTGGAATTCTACTGTGTTATTAGTATTTAAAGCATTCAGACTTCGGGTAATAATATTTTTTTTTGGATGACTTTTTGCTTCCGTTTCACTTATCTCACCAGTCTTTATAAGTTCATGTACCAGTGAATGGTCATCGCTCTTCCATATAACTTTACCATTTCTGATATGATGGATCCGGGTATCCCCACACCAGGCTGTTACAATTGATCGTTCATTTAGATAGATCAATGATAAAGTAGTACTCATGCGTCTCGCAGTACTATCCCCGGACGCATGGTCAGCCAATTTTTTGTTGGCATATTTGATGGCATTACTAATCGCTTCTTTACCGTTAGCCAATGGAAGTTCCTGGTGGTTTATATTCTGATATATAGATATACAAACTATTTCACTGGCAACTTCGCCTTTACACTCTCCGCCAACTCCATCGCATACTATAAATAAATTATCACTGGATGTAGCAGTGCCTTTAAGGGGATATATTTTATCCTCGTTATTACGTCTTTTACCTTGCTCATTCAGACAAAATATTTCAGTGGCTGCAATCAAAGTAATATTGTTATGATTATTTTATTTTCCTTAACCAGGCGTAATCCTGTTTCCCTTAGCTTTATACACCTTAAAAAATCCGCCCTTTCCTAGGAGATCCGTCTTTGGATTGAATTCGTATCGTGTTTGAAAGTCCATTAAAATCCTGAATTTTGGAAACTAAGTTTTTTAATTATCCTTTATGAGATTATATAATTTGCCGGCGGTGATTACTGCCTACTTGATATACCATTCAAGTCAGGCAAGAAGTTTTCAAGGTGAGTTTGCAGATATTGTTTTACAAGGATGCAAAAGCTGCTGTCTTTAAGTACACCAATTATTTCAGACACCTACTGACTTAAGGTTATAAATTTTCCGGCAATCGTTTAACAGGTTCAGTTTTCCCGCTTCAGTTATAAAGATTTCATTTTTTTACGCCAATGATTCTTATACAATTAGTGCGCAATGCTGCTTCAGGTTCTTTAATTTGGTGGCCTAGTCTTTTTCACATGATTACTTACTTACTCACAGTTTCTTTCAATCCAATAAAACGTAATGTTTTTGCCCCTGGTCATAGATTGCTCACTATTTCTTGTTAACTAGCCAACTACGCGTTGATAAATATATTTAGCCGTAGAATATTAGGTTTTATTTTTTATTGAATTTAATTTATAAATTTCCAATTTCCAAACTATAATTCTAAAATCCTTAAATGCCAGATAAATTACCAAAGCTCTTTCTCATGTTGGCCGGATAATAATATAAATAATATCTGACAGCTAATGATAAATGAGCACACCTTAAAAGATTAGACCTTTCAAATAATCAATACTTACCGGCTAATGGAAACCATACGATTGCCGTTTGTTAATAAAAATCACAATAAATGTAAAGAAAAATTGAATTTGAGCAGATTTTGATACTTATACAAAAAAGGTATAAGACTTCATATTTAAAAGCTGTTTTGTTTCGTATATTTAATTACTAAAAGGATCATAATAAAATCGCTTTAAATTCACGGTTTATTATTTACTATGCCCCAGAACACCTTTTATAAATATCCTCTCCAGTTAGCTACGATTATGGAAGGAAAAGATGCTCCTACATGCGATCTTAAAAGTTCTATTTCCAGGAATATCGAGCTCATCATAATGACAAGGTTTGGTGAGTTTAGAAGTGATCCAACCTTTGGTTGTGAAATATGGGATCTTGATTTTGAACTTATTGTAAGCCAGGCCTCGTGGGAAAAAAAATTACGAATGTCCCTTTTAGGATCAATAACTAATCATGAGAGACGGCTTTCAAACATCGAGGCAGCCGTTGTATTAACTGAAATGGAAAAACCTAACCCTGTTTACAGATCACCTGAAATTAAAAAGAAAGTTGAAATAAAGCTTACAGGAATCGTCAAAAAAACAGGTGAAGTGTATAACTTTTCCGCACGCCTCTTTTTAAGTCCTCTTTCACTGGATTGATAAATAGATTTCTTAAAGACTCTCCTATGTTTTTTGATTCTGATATTTCTAAAGAAGCTATTAAAACAAGAATGCTTCAGGTTGCATTGAGTTACTGGGAAACCAAGAATACTGATGACCTTGATCCTCTTGTCAAATTTTTAATGGATGCTTTGTCTGCAGAACTATACGATGTGGTTAACGATATAAAAAACGCCGAAGGAAGAATTCTTGAAAAACTGGCGCATATTCTTGCACCTGATCTACTTACAGCTCCTGTACCTGCTCATGCTGTAATGCAGGTTTTACCAGCAGAACCTTCGGAATTGCTAACTGAAGATGACCATTTTTATTTCACCAAAAAAATTGCGTCAAAACAGGACGGGCCGTTGGACACAAGTGTAGACATCTATTTTTCTGCTATCAATAAAGTAAGGATTTTCGATGCCGCAATTATTCAAATATTTTCCGGAACAAACCTGTATTCATTCGACAAGGCAGCAAATAAACTTTTGATTGGCTCTGTTTACAAATCAGTGCCGACGAACGAATGTTGTATTTGGTTAGGGATAGATGCCAACCCAGAGCTTACCAATATAAATGGCATGTCTTTCTTTTTTGATCTTAAAAACATAGATGCGGTTGTAGGAGATCCTTTTTACCATTTTCTGCCTTTCACCAAATGGTATGTAAATAACAGGGAAATTGAAGTTTCACCAGGCGTATATGTTGAAAAAAACTCAGGCGAGGCGGTTCCTGAAATTAGAATGACAGATACTGATCTGATGTATTCCATAAAAAGAAATATAAATAATTATTATCAGCAGAAATTTATAACTATATCAGATGAAAACTTCAAATTAGAGGCTGACGATCTAAAACTATATCCTGAACATTTTAATACTTGTCTCGCACAACCAATTCTCGACAAACTTGTTAAAAAGGCACTTTGGATCAAAATTGTGTTTCCGACAAATATTCAGCAGGATCTGATTAACGGGATCGTTGTAAGAACGAATGCATTTCCTGCTGTTAACTGCAATAAAAACGAGTTGAGATACAGGCTGAGAAGCGGGCGCAATATTATACCAATACTCAATATACCAAATGTTCGCTTTCTGGCGATTAAGTCGTTTACAGATGGAACAACTAATTACAAGGCAATTCCCTTTAGAAAAACAGGCGATGAAGAACCCGGAACCTTTACGGTAAGAACGGGTGGATTAGAACGCTTCGATACCAGAAATGGACGTGAAATTATTCAATACCTTCTTGAATTACTTCGAAGTGAAAGCGCCGCATTTTCGGTTTTTGACGATGGTTTTATTGCAGGTACGTTAAAAGAAGTGAACCAGTTTATAGCATTACTTGAGCAACAAACGAATACAAAGCTCAATGATGCAACTGAAATGCCGGTTTATCTCATTGTAAAACCACGTGAAAACCAGGAAATGATGTTCATAGAATACTGGACTACCAATACCAACCTGGCAAACAATATAAGGTCCGGAACAAAGTTGCAGCAGTCGAGCGGCATCTCGATAAAATCAAACTCTCCCATGCTGCTTACTATCTCTAAAGGAGGGAAAGATAAGCTGAAGTTCGAGGAGAAATTGTATGCTTTTAAATATGGATTGCTTACACATGAAAGAATAGTTACGGTTGAAGACATTCGAAGCTTCTGTTTTTATGATTTAGGGAGAAGGTTAAGTGAAGTGACTGTAAAGAAAGGGTTTGTTGTATCTGACAATCCAAAAGAAGGGATGATAAGGACAATAGATGTCTTGCTAACTCCTGCCGGCCTCACAAAGGATGACCAGGACGAATGGATTCAATCCTGTATTCAACTAAAGTCAAAGTTGCAGATCAGGTCAGGAATGTCGTATAATTACAGGATAATTACAAAACCAGAAACCTGAGCCGACTTAAATGACAATACGTCTTTATGAACATTACCGATCTTTTTCCTGATGAACTAAACGGTATAGGAACCGACTTTAAAGCCGAAGTAATAGCGGCAGAAATGATCGAGAACAATACACATGCAGATAAAATTTTAATTGTACCCTTAGGTGCAATGAACAGACCTCAAAGTAAAGATATCAGGAGCGTTACCAAGGAAGTTTCGGGATATGATAACAAGGAATACATTCTTATTCAAACAAACAAAGAAGGCTTATACGATAAATTGCCGGAAGGTTTGTTCCATACATATATTCCATATTCCGCAGATAAAAACGAAAAACGAGTAACCGAAGGCATAAAGCAACACCGTATAGAAGAGAAAGTGGCAAGAACTTTCTTTCTTCCTTTCGATGTAGCTTTGTTTGATGCAAGGGTGCAAATTGCGCTTTACGAATATCAACTCGATAAAAAATTTCACAACAATCATTTAATAAATATTTTTAAGCCGCACTGGCAAATCTTTCAGTACCTCAATGTTTTACAGTCTAATATCTTTTTACAATTTCTTCCGCTTATACATATAATTCGTGACGACTGGCAGGCGATAGAAACTTTATTTGAACTCCTTTTTTTGACACCTGCAAAATTGCTAATGCAAAATCAAGCCAGGCAAAACAAAACAGATAAAAATAGCGTGGTTCATTCTGCTAAAAGTGATAACCTGCTTGGCTTTGATATAATACTGGGAGATGCGGCAGAAGGAGCAGGCTTTGCTGAAATTGAGGTAACATTTGGCCCTATGTCTGCGGAAGGAGTAAAAAATTTTACCGTGGAACAGCAACAGGAAAAAATAGTACAACTGCTTTGTGATTATTTGCTTCCGGCTGATATGGATGTAGTAATCAAATATGATTTTATTGAGTCTGACAGAAGTTTTATTTTACCGGAAGAGGGCAAAACAAGCAATAACTGCACTATTGGAGTAAGTAGTTTTTTGTAGCTTAAAAAAAGCTGAATCAGAATAATTAAAAGAAGTTGAGGATTACCTGAATAATTATACCCGCATCCTACTTACTTGTAGAGGTGAAGAAAAGCTGGATTCTTTGATCCCCGAAAGAACAGACACCTTGCCGCCCCGGGACTTTCGGCTTCAACGCGGTAAATAACCTTTCTCAAGTATTTTACCGCTGGGAGATTCAATTACCACACGGACTTTTGCACCGTGTTTGAAGGAGTTTGAAAAAACTTCCCATTTTCCGCTGCTGCCAACCCACGCCGAATGCCACACAGCTTCGGCCGGGTCAACCCACAGCCAGTTATTTTCCTCTGCAACTTTTCTGGCGCTTTCAACCGCTTGCTTCTCGCTTATCTTTATTGATCCCATACACCTCCTATTTGCAAATAAATCGTAAAATTCATTCCACCGATTAAAATATTGCCGATGGCAATGCCTTCACTGGTTAATTG
>CAXTDO010000379.1:0-6341 GCA_964242315.1 uncultured Flavihumibacter sp. | reverse complement strand
ATTGATTATTGTTTGTTGAATATTGAATATTTTCCTTAACTAAATGACATTGCCCAAAGGGGTGACATTATTCTTTATGTTTAAGACCCTCAATGTCACCCCTTCGGGTTTCGCGTTTTGTGTTGATTATTTTTCTATAATCATGTTACCCCTTCGGGGTTTATGTTCTCCGTATGTTATCTTTTTATCTTACCTCATACCTCATGCCTCATACCTAATGTATCCTATCCCCGCTAACAGACGCCTGCTTCATGACCGCTGCTTCATATGCCAGCCATTCCTGCCAGCGCTTGCGCACGGTATCTTTGTTGATGTAAGTTTCTGCCAGGTTGATAAATAAATGATAGTGACCGGCTTCACTTTCCATGAAACGGCGATAAAACTGTTGCAGGTAATGGTCTGCCAGGCCTTCGCTGAGGCGTTTAAACCGTTCGCAGCTTCTCGCTTCAATTAAAGCGAAGATCAGCAGTTTGTCCAGCAGCCGCATTTCTTCCGACCCGTCCTTTATTTGAAATTTAAGCAGTTCATTTACATAAATGTCTTTACGCTGTTTACCCAGTGGCAGGTTACGTTTGTTTAGTTCTGCAACAACCAGGCGGAAATGTCCCCATTCTTCGGTTACCAGCGGTGATAACTCGTTTACCAGTTTTTCTTTTTCGGGGTATCGCTGGATCAGCGAAATGCAGCTTGATGCTGCTTTCTGCTCACACCAGGCATGATCAGTTAAAATCGCTTGCAGTGAAATGCCCGCCAAATCTACCCACCTGGGATCGGTAGGCAGTTGTAAACCGAGGATATTTTTTTGTTCGTCGGATATGAGGTCTGAAGTAGAAGGAATGAGCATTGCGCTGTCCAAGATTTGCTTTTGATATTTTTGTTCCCTGCTAAGGTCATTAAATTATATTAAGTTCACTTAAGATTTCCTGTATTTTTACCAGATACCCATACATTAAACCTAATACCCGATACCGGATTGGAAGATTTTCTACAAAAAAAGCTGAACGAAAGAACGCAGCATGATGCTTTAAGGCAGCTTCGATTATCTAACAAAAAAATAGATTTTTGTTCAAACGATTATCTGGGAATTGCAACAAACAGGTTGATTGAAAAACAATTATTTATAAGTGAAGGCCAGGTTTGTCACCCTTCTTTTAAAACGGGAAGTACCGGGTCGAGGCTGCTTGCAGGCAATTACCCGATGATTGAAGAAACCGAATTGCAGATTGCACGGTTTCACAAAGCTCCCGCCGGATTGCTGTTTAATTCGGGATATGATGCCAACACCGGTTTATTAAGCTGCGTGCCTCAACGCAATGATACCATTATCTACGACTACTTATCGCATGCTTCTATCAGAGATGGCATACGGCTGAGTACCGCGCAATCTCATGCGTTTAAGCATAATGACCTGGATGACCTGCAACAAAAATTACAGCGTGCTACCGGTGAAGTATTTGTTGTAACAGAATCGGTTTTTTCGATGGATGGAGATAAAGCACCTTTACCACAACTTGTTGAGCTTTGTGAGCAGTATAAAGCACATGTTATAGTAGATGAAGCTCATGCAACAGGCATTGCAGGAGCGTCCGGAGAAGGGCTTGTTCAATCACTTGGCCTGCAGCACAGGTGTTTTGCCCGTGTGCATACTTTTGGTAAAGCATGCGGCGCACACGGCGCCATAGTACTTGGAACCGAAACTTTAAAAAACTATCTCATCAATTTTTCAAGACCTTTTATTTATACTACTGCGTTGCCTGAATTAAGCGTTGTGGCCATCAAAACATCTTATGAAATTTTTCCTACGCTTAATAATGAAAGAGCACATTTGCAGCAGCTTATTAAAAGCTTTCAACAGGCAAAATTAAACTTTGAAATTTTAAAGAGTGAAACACCCATCCAGGTAATCATTATACCTGGTAACGAGGAAGTGAAAAAGCAGGCTTTAAAAATGCAGGACAACCTTTTGGATATAAGGCCCATATTATATCCCAGCGTTCCTAGGGGCCGGGAACGCTTGCGTATTACGCTGCACGCTTTCAATACGAGTGAAGAACTCGCAAAAGTAATCAACTGTTTGAGTTGACATTATCCGGTTATTGGTATTATAACGTTGATAGCTAACCGTTGGTAGTTGTACGTTTAATATCTGGTATCTAAACGTGCAAGTGTTTTTTTCACCACGGCTTTTCCTGCGTTGTTAAAAAAAACACTTGCTAGATCATGTAATACAATTCAATGCATAATGTGAAACATAACGCCAAGTGCTTTCAGGCCTGTTGATTTATCTTGCAAACCGTAAGTAAATTACTTTATCAAACTGATAGCGATCAACACCAGGAAGAGAATGCCCAGCACCAGCTTTTTGTTTTTGTCTACATGTGTTATAAACGGTTTCATGCCACGTTTTTTTTGATATTAAAAATTTGATACCTAAACAATACATTTGTTTAGTATTGTTAATAGCTTAAAATTGAAAAAATCATCTTGTTACATCAAGAGTCTTTTGCAGCAGATATTTACTGTTTTTAATTAGAAAGAGTAAGGTGTTTTAAGGAAACTTTTTGTGGAAATCACGGTAGCATAAATGTTATAAATAGGTTACTTTTATTCATTGCTAAACTTTCAGTATGAGAATTGTTCCATTTCTTATTGTATCTGTTATAACCATTATTTTAATTCTTGTTCTCAATACAAGCTGGCTGGCGCCTGCGCCGCTTGGCAGCTTACTGAGTCCCCAACATGGCGTGTGGCAAAATGCCGAACCTGCGGACGAAGATTTTAATGCAACACTTCATTTAAACGGGTTAAAGGGTACAGCAAAAGTGTACCTCGATGACAGGCTGGTGCCTCATGTTTTTGCGGAAAACGATGAGGATGTATTTTTCGTTCAGGGATACCTGCATGCAAAATTCCGCTTATGGCAGATGGACTTTCAGGTTCGCGCTGCAGGGGGAAGACTGAGTGAAATATTAGGCGCCACTTCCGGCACTACGGACATTCTGAATAATGTAGACCGCTATTTCCGAAGGCTGGGAATGGTATACGCGGCTGAAAAATCTTTGTCTATAATGGAAAGCGATCCCGTTACCAAACCGGTTGTTGATTCTTACACTGCAGGAGTCAATGCCTATATAAGTAACCTTACTGAAAGCAGTATGCCGATAGAGTTTAAGCTGATGGGCTACAAACCGGAGCGTTGGTCCAATCTTAAAACCGCGCTTTTTCTAAAATATATGTCGTTCGACCTGGCAGGCTTTGAATCGGATTTTGAGTATACTGCTGCAAGAAATGCGTTTACCAAAGCGGTTTTTGATCAGTTATATCCGCTGGTTCAAGACTCGACAGATCCTATAGTTCCCCACGGTACTGCATTTCAAAAGTCTGCTGTGATACCGGTTGTTCCCGCCAGTGCTGATTCACTTTACTTTAATTATGGCAAAGACAGTTTGCAACTGCCGGTAATACCTCAAAAGCCGGATAAGGAAAATGGAAGCAATAACTGGGCGGTGAGCGGAGCAAAAACAAAAAGTCACTATCCCATACTCTGCAATGACCCACACCTTGGCTTGAACCTTCCTTCACTCTGGTTCGAGATTCAGTTGCATACACCGAAGTTCAACGCATACGGCGCCAGTTTTCCGTGCGCACCCTGGGTTATCATTGGATTCAATGACAGTTGCGCATTCGGCTTTACCAATGCAGGCCGTGACGTAAGGGATTATTATACTATAAAATTTAAAGATGCATCTAAAAGACAATATTGGTATAACGGTGCATGGAAGGATTCGGAAATCAGGATCGAGACCATCAAAGTAAAGAACCAGGTTGATTTTGTTGATACGGTGGCTTACACTGTATTCGGGCCGGTGATCTTTGATGATGGATATCTAAGTCGTAACAAAGATGGTAAAAGCTATGCCGTAAGATGGAAAGCGCACGACGTCAGCAATGAATTAAAAACATTCTACGAGCTTGATAACAGTAAGAATTATTCAGATTATACCAAGGCCGCAACAAAACTGCACACACCAGGTCAGAACATCGTTTTTGCTGCTAAAAACGGTGATATCGCCATAAGGGCGCAGGGTGAATTTCCTGCTAAATGGACGCGACAGGGCGACTTTGTAATGCCTGGCATTGACAGCAGTTATTTGTGGCAAGGCATGATTCCGCAGGAGGAAACTCCTCAGATGTACAACCCTGCGAGGGGTTTTGTCAGCAGTGCTAACCAGGTTCCCGCAGACAGCAGCTACCCTTACTACCTGAGTTCGGCCTATCCGCCCTATCGCGGCCTTATGATAAATCGTGAACTGACCCGAATGCAGAATATTACTCCGGTAGATATGATGAAGCTGCAGACTAATACATACGATGCGTTTGCTGAACTTGCATTGCCTTTATTAATAAGATCGGTTAACAAGCCGCTATCTCCGACAGAATCAAAATACTGGGAAATTTTGAAAGCATGGAGCTACAGGAATGATCCGGATGAAAAAGGCGCCACAATATTCAGTGTTTTTTTAGACAGTCTCAAAGTTGTTGTATGGGATGATGAGCTGGCGCCTTTAAAAAAGTACCTGATGCCGTATGAAAGTACCTTACTGGAAGCACTATGTAAAGACTCGGCTTACATCTTTTTAGATAATATAAATACTCCCGCTAAAGAAACACGCGGAGATAAGGTGCTGCTGGCATTACAGAAATCAATTCCAGTGTTCGAGAAGGCAGAAAAAGAAAACCGTTTGGAATGGTGGAAATTCAAAAATACCAGGATCGCTCACCTTACAAAGTTATCCGAATTTAGCAGGCAGCAAATTAATACAGGCGGCGGCACCCGTTCCATCAATGCTACTAAATCCGTTCATGGCCCTAGCTGGAGAATGGTGGTGCACCTGTCGCCCGAAACAGAAGCGTATGGTGTATACCCGGGCGGACAAAGTGGTAATCCCGGCAGTAAATATTACGAAAACTTTATAGATACCTGGGGTAAAGGTGAATACTATCGTTTGCTGGTTTTAAAAGAATCTGATAAAAATAATGAGCATGTTAAATGGCAGATGACCTTTTCCAAATGACAAGCTGGAATTTATACACGATAGTTATATAGTTGTAAACACTGAACAATTACTAAATAAAAACTCAACTAAGAGAACATGAAATTTCTTGTCTCGGTATTATTAATTGCAATCGTAGGTTTTGTAGCCGGTTTGTACCTTCCCTGGTGGAGTATTGCATTGGTGGCATTTCTTGTAATAGCATTAATACCTCAGAAGCCGCTGTATGCTTTCATGGCCGGCTTTATGTCTATTTTTATTTTATGGAGCGTAATGGCTTTTATGATCAGCTATAAAAATAATCATGTATTGGTTCATAAAGTCTCTACGCTCATTCTAAAAATCAACAGTCCCCTTGCAATGGTTTTACTGACGGGACTAATAGGTGCACTGGTAGCAGGTTTCGCTGCATTAGCGGGAAGTTATGTGCGAAAGAGTAGCCGGGAAATTGTCTGAACCGTGATTTATTTGATTAAATGAAGACTATGAAAACAATTATAGCTGTCTAAACTGTGATTTATTGGATTTAATGAAAACTATGAAAACAGTTCAGACAAATATGAGCTGCTCATAGTCTTCATTAAATCAGATAAATCACAGTTCAGACAATCAGGCTGGCCAAAATGACTTGTAATTCACTAAACTTTCTATGGCTTATATTCGTTTAGTCATCTACTAAGCTATCATGAAGTTAATCGCGCCGCTTCTAATTTTAACATTATTAATTACTGGTTCGTTGCAGGCCGGACAGATTTCAGGGCTCATTACAGATAATAAAGACAACCTGCTATCATACGCTTCGGTGCTTGTAAAAGGAACCGGCATCGGTACCACAGCAAATGACCAGGGCAGGTATACCCTTCAGTTAGATCCTGGTAAATATATACTTGTTTGTCAATACGTAGGTTATGGCCGGGAAGAAAAAACGGTAACAGTGTCTAACAGTGACCTGACGGTAAACTTTAAATTATCCGTGCAGCAAACAAGCATGAAGGAATTTGTTGTAAGGCCCGGAGGCGAAGACCCTGCTTACGAAATCATCCGCAACGCCATTAAAAAAAGAACCTATTACCTTAATCAGTTAGATAAATTTCAATGCCAGGTATATATTAAAGGACAATTAAAACTACGCGGCTTTCCAAAAAAACTCTTTGGACAAAAAGTTGATTTTGAAGATGGCGATACCAGTAAGTTGAAAATGCTGTACCTCGCAGAAAGCATTGCCACCTACTCTGTAGAAAAACCGGATAAGGTAAAAATAGAAGTAACTTCTACAAAGGTGAGCGG
>CAXTDO010000378.1:0-6352 GCA_964242315.1 uncultured Flavihumibacter sp. | reverse complement strand
TCGATGAAGTAAGGACGCATGTCAAAAATTCTTTTCACGATTTCGGCTATTTCCCCGTCTGTCATATCCACTTTAGCGGTTCCGTAAGTATTAACATTAATGCTTGTTGGTTCAGCAACACCAATTGCATACGAAACCTGAACCAATACCTCATCACAAAGTCCGGCAGCTACCAGGTTCTTTGCTATATGTCGCGTGGCGTAAGCAGCAGACCGGTCTACCTTTGATGGGTCTTTACCGCTGAAAGCACCGCCGCCGTGGGCGCCTTTGCCTCCGTAAGTATCTACAATGATCTTGCGTCCTGTAAGACCGGTATCGCCGTGCGGCCCGCCGATTACAAACTTCCCTGTCGGGTTAATATGATATTTGATTTTCTTATTGAAAAGATGCGCATACTTCGAATACTTGGCCTTAACTCTCGGGATCAGGATATTAACGATGTCTTTATTTATTTTTGCCAGCATTTTTTCCTCGGTATCAAAGTCATCATGCTGTGTTGATACTACAATAGCATCAATTCTGACCGGTTGATTATTGTCATCGTATTCCAGAGTAACCTGGCTTTTAGCATCAGGACGCAGGTATTTTATCTGTTTATCTTCCCTTCTTAAAGCGGCCAGTTCAATCAATATTTTATGCGCCAGGTCGAGGGCCAGTGGCATAAAATCATCAGTTTCATTTGTTGCATAGCCAAACATCATACCCTGATCACCGGCTCCCTGCTCCTCTTTCTTTTTCTTATCAACACCCTGGTTAATATCGGCTGATTGCTCATGAATTGCCGATAAGATGCCGCAGGAGTTGGCTTCAAACATATATTCACTCTTAGTATACCCGATTTTGCGGATAACACCACGGGCTATCTCCTGCACATCCAGATAAGCACTGCTTCTTACCTCTCCGGCCAATACTACCTGTCCGGTAGTAACCAATGTTTCGCAGGCTACTTTAGATTCAGGATCAATAGCAAGAAAATTATCAATAAGGGCATCGGATATCTGGTCAGCGATTTTGTCAGGATGACCTTCAGAAACACTCTCAGATGTAAATAAATAAGGCATACTAAAAAGCGAGATTTGGTTAGAAAATATAAATAAAAAGATTCATTATTACATGGCAATAATGAATCGTCAGTTTTAAATCGCGGCAAAGATAATGTTCAAATTAAATCTTTGTGTAAATAATTCTTAACCTAAGCTTTTTTGTTAAGTTGCTCCCTCCTCATAATACTACCCTTCCTGTAGCAATGTTAGCATTCACCTTGAGCGGGTAACCAGTCTGGGTAACCGATGGCGAATACATTGGCCATGTGGTATAAGGCGCATATAATCTGAAGCTGTATACTTTGGTTTTACGCGTGATGATACTTTGAATATAACGGGACAAGTTAAAGGTATACTGGTTATTTTTTATAGTTCCACCAAAGTCACTGACATTATAAGTTCCCTGGTAATCGGTAGTAAAGTCTGTAGGAACGCTTAAAAAAAGATTGTTTGAAGAATCAATCATATCTAAAAATAACACAGGTGGATCAAATAAGCCGTCTTCAGCGGATGGAATTTTTTCTATAATAAGTTCAGCCCTCTGAATCACCCTGTTGGTTAACGTTTTTAATCCGGGAACATATAAAGTAGCAAAGGAACCGGGAGTAGACTGTAAATATAATTTTTCTTTGTTAGTTGAAGTGCCTGCAATGTTTGCCGCATAAGTTGTAGCAGTTATATTTCTTTTAACCAGGTTAGCACCTCTCGCAATAAGATTTTTGTACACAAATTCTGAATAGGTAGTATCTATCTTGGTAGCATTGCCTACCCTGTAATAAACGGTCAATCTTGTTTTGGCATTATCAGATAAATTAAAATATGCCAGTGCTTTGTTTCTGGCACTTGCCGCATCGCCTTTTAAAGAAACACCTTTAAAATACAATCTAAACGCGGAGTCGCTTTTATAAGCATTGGTAGTATCATAGGCAGCTAAACGCTGTCCCAGGGATCTGTCAAGACGAATACGTAAAATATTTTGCTCTGTTACAAGCGTAGTGTCTGTTCCTTTTTTTATTACCTGCGGATCATTTAATGTAGTAAAATTCACCGTTGTTTCTCCAAGCTGAGATGGAACGATATCAAAGTCAGGATTGTTTAATTTGTATAAAGTATCAAGAAAGCTTGCTGACTGTGCTATTTCATACACATGAAGCTTTTCGATAGAATTAGAGTCGCCGTATAAACCCCTATAATCAATTGAAAGTATTACAGAGTCGATACCTTTAATTGAGTCTCTATTAACAAAAGGATAAGAAGCAGCATTGACAGGTAACAGATCGAAATAAATGTCAGCGGTGGTTTTACCAAACTCAGCATCATCTAATATTCCCAGAGCATGATTATCATTACGCGATATAGAAGTAGAGTCGCGCAAGTAAAAATTATCTGTGCTTACTTCCAGTATCGTATCAAAAGTGTTTATATTATCCACCGCGGGTATTAAGCCGAGACCAAGAGTAGTAGTGTCTATTTTTTGGCAGGATTGTTCAAAGGTTAAAATAATGGTGATACAGAAAAACGCAATGAAAAAATTCTTCACGAACGATATTTAAATGAATGAAAGAAAGTAATTTATAGGGAGTGAGCCTTACTTCTATTACTTGGCAAGATCGGTATATAATTGTAAATAGTCTGTTAAATCAGATTCTGCATTAAAGGCTAAAACCTTCTTGCCTCTTACTTTTCCAAATTCATCAACAAGTGATTTTTCTACTTTGTCTGCACCAAAGGTTACTGCATCCGCATGAAGGGCGCCGCCTTTGAACATAGCTGTATTGGTAGCATCTTTAAAAGGCTCCAGGTCTTTGTCTTTAATATTAGGATGGATGTTTGCAATCTTCACAAAGTCGCTTCCCAGTTGTTCTTTAAAGGTATTCTGACCTATTGTGTATACAACTTTACTGTGAGTAAAAACGGGTTCCTTTTTATAAACTGTTTTAAGATAGAGTGGAATCAAACTGGTCATCCAGCCGCTGCAGTGAATGATATCGGGGGGCCATCCGAATTTCTTTACAGTTTCAAGAGCACCTTTACAGAAAAACACGGTTCGCAAACCGTTATCGTCATACCATTTTTCATTTTCGTCATGAAAAATGTATTTACGCTTAAAAAGATC
Source organism: uncultured Flavihumibacter sp. (assembly GCA_964242315.1). Taxonomy (GTDB): domain Bacteria; phylum Bacteroidota; class Bacteroidia; order Chitinophagales; family Chitinophagaceae; genus JADCRZ01. The sequence continues at coordinate 3,193 of CAXTDO010000378.1, read as the reverse complement.
CTCATTATCTAAAAAGTAAACCTGCAAACGTGCGTTAGGGAGGGAAGCAACTTTAATTTGCAAAGGATAGTCGTCATTGTCAACAGAAACATTTATCCCGGATAAACGTACCACTTCATGTAACCTGTGCCTTCTTTCATTAACCATGCCAAAGCGGGGCATAATGCACCTGACCTCGAAGCCACCATCATTTGCTTTAATTGCCAACTTGTTGGCAATCTCAGCAAACTCCGTCATCTCCAGATAAGGAGACATTTCATGTGCAATAAATAAAATTCTTTTCTTTGTTGACATTATCGGTTAATATTGATGGATAAATGTAATGAAGGAATTTTTTTGAAATTTAGTTTGCAAAGTTAAGGGAATTAATGGAACTTAAGTACCATAGCCAATTCCAAGGCGGGAAAAGTTGTTTAACATGATCGTTTTTAAAAAATCAACTCAGCTAACTACCTACATCATTCGCTTAAAAGCCGCTGGAAAAATCATAGGCTTCGTGCCAACTATGGGAGCCTTACATAAAGGCCATTTATCCCTTTTTGAAAAGTCTGTTTCAGACAACGATATAACCTTATGCAGCATTTTTGTCAATCCTACTCAATTTAACGATGCCAACGACTTTCGTAAGTATCCGGTTACAATAGAGAGAGATATTTTAATGCTGGAACAGGCAGGAACACATATTGTTTTTTTGCCAGATGTAAGTGAAATCTATCCGGATGGTATTACGCATCTTCAACATTTTGACCTGGGGCAACTGGAGAACACCCTGGAAGGCATGTTCAGACCAAATCATTTTCAGGGCGTTAGCCAGGTAATGTATCGCTTATTAAGTATTGTTCAACCGCACAATCTGTATATGGGCCAAAAAGATTACCAGCAATGCATGGTGGTACAGAAACTATTGAATATAATGAACTCCGCAACTGTATTAAACCGATGTCCTACTCAAAGAGAACCCGGCGGCCTGGCCATGAGCAGCCGCAACATGAGACTCAGTGAGCAGGAGAAGAGTAAGGCTGCAGCAATTTATGCTACGCTTAAATTTTTCAAAGACAATCTAACACCCGGCGATCTTGTATCAATGATAAACAAAGGCAAGAAGATGCTGGAACAAAACGATTTTAAAACAGACTACGCAGAAATAGCGGATGCCCAGACACTGGAAAAAGTCACCTATTGGAATGGGCAGCAACAACTTGTTGCTTTGATTGCAGCTTTCATAAATGAAGTAAGATTAATTGATAATATGATTTTAACAGATTAACAAACAATCATACTATCTGCAATCTGTAATAACTTTTGCTGTTAACCGTTGTATAAACAATTTAATGGCTATGTTGTTTTTAAGCCAGGCAGATAATCTTAAAGTTTGTACTTTATCTTCGATTTCAATCATCAAATAATTATGAGTAAAAAAATTCTTGGTCTATTTAAATACCTTTTATTTCTGGGACTGGGAATTTTTTTGTTGTGGCTTACCTTAAGAAAATCCAATTGGGATGAAATTAAAAGTGATATCATCACCGCCAACTTTATTTATCTTGTTCCTGCCACTATAATGCTGTTGATGAGTCATTTAAGCCGTGCGGTAAGATGGAAAATACTGATGGAGCCTATGGGTTACAAACCGACTCTTATCAATACTTTTCTGGCGGTAATGATAGGATACTGGGCAAATCTTGCAGTGCCAAGGCTGGGCGAAGTGTTGAAGTGTACTATTCTCGGCAGGTATGAGAAAGTTCCTGCCGACAAGCTGGTGGGAACCATCGTTGCAGAGCGTGCATTCGATGTGGTAAGCCTTGTAGTTGTTTTAACACTTACCATTGGTATTCAATATGATCTTGTAGGCACATATGCAAGTAACATGCTGGGAAGCATTTTTAACAACAAAGCCGGTAATATTTCTTATGTAAAAATATTAGTAACACTGGCAGTCATAGCTTTTGTGTTATTCCTAATAGGCTTTGTATTAAAGAAACTCGCCCATGTTTCTTTTGTTCATAAAACAAAAATTTTTATCAAAGGCATCTTACAGGGTTTAACAAGTGTGAGAAATATCAGGAACAAGGGATGGTTCTTTTTTCATACAGTACTCATTTGGGTACTATACCTGTTAAGCACTTATATGGGGTTCTTTGCCATGACAGACATGAGCCACTATGGAATTAAGGCTGCATTTTCGGCGCTCTCGTTTGGCAGCCTCGGTATGATAGTACCCTCGCCGGGCGGCATCGGTTCTTATCAGTATGCGGTACAACAGGTGCTGCTTCTCTATGGAATTTCTGCAGAAAAAGGCCTGTCAGTAGGAATGCTTATATGGTTTGCACAAACAGGAATAGTAATTATCTTCGGCACTTTGAGTTTTATTATGCTTCCCGTAATCAACAGATCAAAGAATGAAAAATCCAGACTTTATACAAAGTAAAATATTTACATTACCTGCACTGCTACTGCAGCGTAACAGATGGGAATTTTTAAGTAAAACAACCGTTTTTACTAATGGCTGTTTCGATATACTTCACCAGGGACATATTTATTCTTTATCTCAAGCTGCAAAAGAAGCCGATATATTAATCATCGGTGTTAATTCAGATGCGTCGGTAAAAAGGCTTAAAGGAAAAAACAGGCCGGTTAACGATCAAACTTCCCGTGCCTTGCTTCTTGCATCATTACTGATTGTAGATGCGGTGGTTATATTTGAAGAGGATACGCCGCTTGAGCTTATAACTGCCTTAAAGCCGGATGTACTGGTAAAAGGAGGAGATTACACCCTGGACCAAATCGTTGGAGCAAAAGAAATAATGAATAATGGAGGAAGGGTAGTAATTAACCCGATTGTGGAGGGATATTCTACTACCAGTACTATTTCCCGCCTTCTGAAGCTGGAGCAGGATTCTCAGGATTAAAAATTATTTACAGAATCTCGCTGCAAAATTCTGTAAATAATTTTCAATCCTGAGAATCCTGCTTCAAAGACAATCACCGTGAACCATACATCCGCTCCACTTCCTGCACAATCTGTTCTATCTGTTTGTCGTCTCCGTTGGCTTCATATGGTTGTTTGAGGCTACTGCTGAAAAAAAAAGCAACCGTCTGATATGCCCTTGCTGTAAAGCCACCCTTGTATTCTTTAATAATATCATAGCAGTTATTACCCGTTTGACGGTTAATAAGTTTCATCAAAATCCTT
>CAXTDO010000377.1:0-6352 GCA_964242315.1 uncultured Flavihumibacter sp. | reverse complement strand
AAAAACCCGTCAGCGTTATTACAGGAGGAAGTTTTCACAGTATAGATGATATTAAAAACATTATTGTTCAAAGTACGAATGGTCATAATCTTATATTAAGTGATATCGCCAACGTTTATCCTGCTTATGCTCCCGATACTTATATAACCCGTCTTAACGGCCACAGATGCTTGTTTGTAAACGCGGCCCAGAAAGAGGGTGAAAACATAAGCAACACTCAGAAAGAATATTTGCCTGTAATTGAATCTTTTAAGAATACGCTGCCATCGAATATTGATTTAATCACTCATTTCGACCAGGCGGAAAACGTTAACAGGCGTTTGGGCGGATTGGGAATAGATTTCCTGATTGCAGTGTTACTCGTGCTTATTACTTTACTTCCACTGGGACTTCGTGCATCTATCATTGTTATGATATCCATTCCGCTCTCGCTGGCCATAGGAATAGTAATTATTAATGCATTGGGGTTTGGTCTGAACCAGTTGAGCATAGTAGGTTTTGTTGTGGCGCTGGGCATTTTGGTAGATGACAGCATCGTAGTAGTGGAGAATATTGACCGTTGGCTGCGTGAAGGGCACACAAGATTAGAAGCTGCATTAATGGGAACAAAGCAGATAAGCATGGCGGTGCTTGGCTGTACCGCTACACTTGTTATTGCATTCATGCCCCTGATGTTTTTGCCTGAAGCTACAGGAGATTTTATCAGAAGTTTGCCGGTTGCGGTGGTAAGTTCTGTATTGGGTTCTATGATTGTTGCCCTTACTGTAATACCATTTCTCTCAAGCAGAATATTATCACATAAAGACGCAGGAGAAGGAAAAGTTTTGATTTTTTTCCAAAAAATTATTCACAATAGCTATTCAAAATTGCTCGACCGTGCTCTTAAAAATACCCGGCTCACACTTATCATTGCGTTTTTAATTTTTGTATCAACGATTGCTCTTATTCCCGTTATCGGCTTTAGCTTATTTCCGCCATCAGAAAAGCCGCAGTTCCTGATAGATATATCCCCACCGATGCAATCAAATATTCACTATTCCGATACTATTACCAGGCAGATTGAAAAACAGTTGATAAAAATCTCGGAAGTTGAATATTTCGCTTCTAATGTCGGCAAAGGCAATCCCTTCATTTATTACAATATTTTACAGCAGGATGAGCAAAGTGACTTTGCAGAAATATTTGTACAATTGAAAAAGGATATAAGTCCAAACAAAAAAAACGAGATCATAGCCATACTCCGTAAAAGATGGACCCCCTACCCCGGTGCCAAGGTAGAGGTGAAAAATTTTGAACAGGGCGTACCCATGCTTTCGCCCGTAGAAGTACGTTTAACGGGTGAAAACCTCGATACCTTACAGCAACTGGCAGCCAAAGTTGAAACAATACTAAAGGAAACGGACGGCACTTTATATGTCAATAATCCTGTTCGCATTAACAAAACCGATTTAAGGGTAAGGGTGAATAAGGAAAAAGCTTTATCTCTGGGAGTTCCTTCGATAGCGGTATCTAAAACAGTGAGAATGGCCGTTACAGGTATTGACGTTGGAACATACAATGAACCAGGCGATGATCGTAAAGATTACACGGTACAATTAGGTGTTCATGGCGCTTCAAATCCCAATCTTTCAATATTTGAAAACCTGTATGTAAATAATGTGCAGGGAGATGCCATTCCGCTGTCGCAGGTAGCTACTTTACAGTTAGAATCTTCGCCTGCAAGAATAAATCACTACAATAAAATCAGAACTGTTTCTGTGAATTCTTTTGTAAATTACGGATACCTTACCGACCGGGTAATTCAGGCCGTATCTGACAAATTGGATAAAACCAAGCTGCCTTCCGGCTATCACTTCAAAATGGGTGGAGAATTGGAAACAAGAGAGCAATCATTCGGCGGCTTCGGCTCAGTTATAGTGATCACACTATTCATGTTCATTGCAGTGCTGGTACTCGAATTTAAAACTTTTAAAAGTACGCTTATCGTGTTATCTGTAATTCCTTTGGGTCTGGTGGGCGCCGTTTTAGCACTTCTTATAACCGGTAATTCTTTGTCTTTTATAGCTACAATTGGCATCATTGCTTTGGCGGGCATCGAAATAAAAAATACTATCTTATTAGTCGATTTCACTAACCAGTTGCGCCGCGAAGGCGCTGATCTTACTACTGCTATTGAAAAAGCGGGAGAGATCAGATTTTTGCCAATAATCCTTACCACGCTTACAGCAATCGGAGGATTGTTACCCATTGCTTTTTCCAGTAATCCATTAATATCACCGCTTGCAATAGTAATGATCGGCGGTTTAATAAGTTCAACTTTATTATCAAGAATAGTTACACCGGTAGTATATAAACTAATCCCGCCCAGGACAATATGATTTAGGCAGTATGCTTAGTAATAATCTAATTAAAATTAATTTTGAATACAGGCCTGAAAAAAACAGCCGCTATAAATACTGTAAAACTTGCTATCATATTTCTGATGATATCAGGTAATCTTTTATACAAAGGCACTTGTCAGGCATTAAACTCTGCAGCATTTAAAACTTTAACTGTGTCTGATGGCTTGCCACAGTCATTTGTCAGCGGCCTGGTGCAGGACAGTGTCGGCTTTATTTGGATTGGAACAAGAGATGGTTTAGCAAGATATGACGGAAAAAAATTTAAGGTTTTCCGGCACAACCCCGCCGACACTGCTACATTAACCACAAACACAATTCTCAGTTTATACTTAAGTAAGCAAGGCATCCTTTGGATTCTATATGAAACGGGCGACATTGATATTATGAATACTCATACTGAGAAAGTCACTCATTTTACTAATGATCCGCTTTACAAACGCCTTTATAATGTAGTTAAATCAGGTCATTCCATAGAAGAAGATTATAAAGGCAACTTATGGATTTTGAGCCGGTTCGGAGATGTTTTTATCTGCAACATGAATAAACAGGAGTTACGGTATTACTCGCAGAGTGAATTAGGATTGATGAATAATAAGATTGTTGGCATTTCATCCTATAAAGGAGCTATTGTACTTGTAACTGATACGGCTTTAATTACAATTGACGAAAACAAAAAGATTTTACAACAGATCAACTACAAATTCCCAAACCCACATTTATATAATGCAAAAGAGTACTTTAAAGACATCTATGCGCTTTTCAGGCGAAACGGTGAAATTGTGATGCATGACCAAAACAGAATTATAATTTACAAGCCTTCAATACAATCTTTTACTGTAATACCACTTAAAGAGAGAAGCCTTTACAGTGTCAGTATTTTAGAAGATTACAACGGACAGGTTTATTTTGATAACAATCAGGATATTTATACAATCACAGCGGCAGACGAAGTAAGAATCTGGAGGCCAAAAAGCCAAAACCCGCGATGGGGTTTCAAGTCTATATTATTAGACCGGTCAGGTGTGTTATGGCTTGGAAGCAATGGCGCGGGTATACAGCTAACCGATTTGCGGCTATCCCGTTTACCGGCATTAATTTATGAAAGAAGCTTTCATGAAGACATTTTAAAAAATTACTTACGTGTACCTGCCGGCGAAATTAAAAACTCTTTTCTAAATGGCATGCATGCTTATCGGTTCAGATGGCTTGCAGACCATAATGGCAAAATATGGTTCTCAAGGGCAGATGAAAATTCAAGTAAACAACCATTTGTATGCTACTATAGAAATGGACATCTTGTACAGCCCGTCTGGCATTATACAGATACAATCAGCAGCAAGCATGCACAGATTAATACGATGGGATTCAGCAAGTCAGGAAAGCTGTGGGGAATAGATTTTTATATGCGTCCGGTTTATTTTAATATGCTTACGAGTGGGGTAACGGCATATTCGTCTATTGCAAATGTTAATTTTGATTTTACTTATACAGCTAATAGTTTATTGATAGATGGTGAAGATAAATTTTGGATAACCACTTCTCTCGATGGTCTTTTTTTTTATGACAGGCAAACAGGTAAAACCATTCATTATGCTCAAAGCGAAGCGCCTGGCTCATTGCCTGTTAATCAATTGATGAACATGGTTCAGGACCCAAAGGATCAAAATATTTTATGGATAGGGTCGCTTGGCGGAGGATTGATACGCTTTAATAAAATTACCGGAAAATGCAATTTCTATACTGAAAATGATGGCTTGCCTAATAATACAGTATATGCCGTTATTGCAGATACCAATGGCATGCTGTGGTGCAGCAGCAATAATGGTATCTTTTCTTTTAACCCTGTTACCCGGGCTGTGCAATTAACCTTTACTGTAAAAGATGGTCTTCCGGGTGACGAATTTAACCGTTACCACTTTATAAAATTACCTGATAGTCGAATTGCTTTCGGCGGAGTGGACGGTTATACTATTTTCAACCCTTTAGATATAGAGAATGATGTTTTTCAGCCAACCATAGCTTTAACCGGAATTAATATCAATAATGTACCCGCAGATTTTGGTTCTGCCGGCTCACCTTTTAACGGTGCTATCAACAGTCTGGATGAAATTACATTAGATCACAACCACAATTTTCTAACCTTTGAATTTGCTGCTCTTGAGTATAACATCACTGAAAAACTGCAATACCGCTATATGCTTGAAAATCTGGACAGAACATGGGTACACGCAAAGAATATAAATATAGCAACTTACACAAAAATTCCACCTGGCCACTATGTACTTAAAATAGATGCAACAAATACAGTTGGCAGATGGAGTAAAAATTTCAAAACTTTAAAAATTGTAATTGAACCACCTTTCTGGCAAACATGGTGGTTTATTGCTTTATTAATAGTAGCAACAGCAGCATTTGTGTATTTTATGATCCGCTACAGAATAGGAATTATAAGAAGAGAAGAAAGGCAAAAATTGGAATTTGAACGCGAAGCCTCTGAACTGAAAGCACAGGCTTTGAGGGCTCAGATGAACCCTCATTTTATTTTTAACTGTCTTAATTCTATCAAAGCTTGCATTCAGGAAGATAATAAGATACAGGCTATTAATTATTTAACCTCCTTTTCAAAGCTTATACGCAGCATGTTAAATAATGTAGAACAAGAAATAGCGTTGTCTGAAGAACTTGAAACCTGTCGTTTATATACGCAGTTGGAAGCACTAAGGTTTAGTTCAAAAATTAAGTGTGAATTTGATGTAGAAAAAGATCTGAACCTCCGCTCCATATTCGTTCCTCCGTTAATATTACAACCTTTCATTGAGAATGCGATCTGGCACGGCATCCTTCCAAAAGATGGCGGCATAGTAACAGTATCGGTTATACGTAAAAACCAGGCAATAGAATGCATAATTGATGATAACGGCATAGGACGCGAAATGGCTATGCGAAACAAATCACAAACAACCTCCACATATGAATCTAAAGGAATGAAGCTGGTTAAAAACCGGTTGAATTTATATAACAGTATTCATAATAAGGGAGGAAGCATTGAAGTAATTGATAAAAAGGATAAAAATAATAATCCACAGGGTACAATAGTAATTGTAAAATTTAAAGAAGAGGAATGATGAAAGCAATTATAATAGATGATGAATTAAACTGCATAAAAGTATTACAAAACGATTTGAAGATGTTTTGCCCTGAAGTGGAGATACTTGATACCTGTCAATCAGCTAAGGAAGGTATGTTATCGATCAAACGAAATAATCCTAACCTCGTTTTTTTAGACGTCGAAATGCCATGGATGAATGGTTTTGAAATGCTGGAAATACTTGATAAGGAGATAAATTTCGAAACCATTTTTACCACTGCATATAATCAATTTGCAGTTAAGGCATTCAGGGTAAGTGCAGTTGATTACTTATTAAAGCCTATTGACAGCAGTGATTTAACAGAAGCTGTAGCAAAAGCAAAAAAGAGCTTGAAGGAAAAAGAAGATCATAGTAACATCAATACGCTTTTACAAAACATAAAAACCCCTCCAACATTGCAAAAAATTGCCATTTCAAGCAGGGAAGGGTATGATTTCTTTCCCTTAAGCGACATTATCTATTGTAAAGCTAACGGAGCTTATACAGATATTATATTTGTAAACAATAAAAGGCTGCTTCTTTCAAAATCTTTGGGAGAAACAGAAGCAATGCTTCCGGCAGAGTTTTTTGAGCGAATACATCATTCGCTTGTAGTAAACATTCACCATATTAACCAGTTTAAAAAGAGCACCGGATCTTTTATCGTGATGGATAATGGCGACGAGTTGAATGTTTCAAAATCAAAAAAGGAACAGCTACTACTGAGACTGGGAGTTAAGTAAAAAAAGTGTGTAGCAGCTAACTTTGTAAGTGTTTTTTTAACCACAGAGGAAAAGCCGGAGATAAGGAAGAGGATACACA
>CAXTDO010000376.1:0-6353 GCA_964242315.1 uncultured Flavihumibacter sp. | reverse complement strand
GAGTAACAGGGTGCCTTGCGCTGCCGCTGTAAACGAAATAATTAAGAAGGTAAGAAATAAAAACATCTTTCTGCTAAGCTGACTCATTTTTAAATGTTTAAGCATCTAAGTTAATGTGAATAGTGGATTAAAAGGAGAGAACGAATAACAGTTCAGTCTTATAGCTAACAACTTGTTAGATCCTGCCTTTAAGCCTAACGAAGCTTATTCGCTTCGCTGGTTGAAGTCGTAAGGTAAGACCCGACAATTTAAACCTTATAGGTTAGATATAGATCATTATATTAAATTGTAAATATTTATATACAAGCATTCTATATTTCAGACTTTGATTTATTAGTTCATTTTGTTGCCTTTTGATTAAATTATTTAGCAAAGTTTAAACTTTATTAAAACAAATTACTAGATTTGGCGAATTCAAAAATTAACTACATGAGAAAACTTCCATTTCTATTGGGAATGATAATGCTCCTGTCTGTCGGTGGAACCTTTGCACAAACAGGTACCATTACAGGAATAGTAACAGATTCAAAAGACGGTTCCCCACTACAGGGAGTTACCGTGAGGGTGAAAGGGGGTGGCACCGTTATTACCGGTTTCGATGGCTCCTTTACCATCAAAAACGCCAAACCCGAAGTTTCCATTGACTACAGTTATGTTGGATTTTTATCGAAAACGGTTAAAGCAAAGCCTGGGGCAATACTTAAGATTGACTTACAATCAGACGCCCGGTCGCTTAATGAAATAGTAGTTACGGGGGTTGGAGTGGCAACCAGCAAGAAGAAACTGGGAATTTCAGTAGAATCGGTAACCGCAGACAAGTTGCCCCCAGCGCCCACTGCTTCAGTAGACCAGGCGCTTATCGGTAAAATTCCGGGAGCCCAGATCAGCAGTACCAATGGTTCTCCGGGAGCACGAACCAATATAGTACTTCGCGGTATCAACGGTTTAAGAGGAACCAGCCCGATGATACTCCTTGATGGACTTCAGGTAGCTGCAACAGATTTGAATTCTCTTGATTTAAGCGGGGTGGAAAGGATTGAAGTAGTACAGGGCGCAGCATCTGCTACTATCTACGGAGCACAAGGCGCTAACGGAGTAATACAATTATTCTCAAAAAAGGGCAAGCCGGGAAAAATCAACATCGACATTTCTTCCAGTGCTTCATCTAATACGCTGATAAACTCCGGCAACTTACACAAATCGGCTTTTCATAGTTTTTCTACAAATGCAAACGGAGAAGTTATAGGCAGTTCAGGTAATCCGCTTGTTCTTGATCCCATTAACATGATTTATAAGGAAAATGTGCTGGTTGATCTGGTAAATCCTACTGCGGTTCAAAACAAACCTTATGATAAAAACCTGCAGTATGTTGACCACTTTAAAATGTTCCTGCAGTCGGCTTATACCACCAACAACTCCGTTATTGTTTCCGGCGCTAGGGACCGTATAGACTTTAGCATCTCTGCTTCCGATAACAGGCAAAACAGCAATTTTAAGAGGAATGGAGATTATTCAAGGTCTAATTTATTATCTAATATAGGAATTGAGATTGCAAAAAATCTGAAGTTCAGAACCATCAATCAACTGGTATATACAAAAAATACCCAGGTTGACCAGACGGGAAGGACCATCTTTTACAGCCTTAACAATACCAGGCCATTTGTTAATTATGACCTGAAAGATTCATTGGGTAATTACGGGACTTATTTTGGAGATGCCGCCGGTGTAAACAGTTCTAACCCTAATTTCAGAACGCAGTATACAGATTATAAAAATGTAAAACTTGACGTTGTACAAAGCTTTAACCTTAATTACAAGCCCGTAAAATTTGTTGAGCTGGATGCCAAGTACGGATTAAATTACCAGTCTCAGGATATCGTTCAAAATATACTGCCGCAGGATAATAATGCAAACGCTGCCTATAATAAATCCTGGAGATCGAATTATGGTACGGTATCCACCCCGGCGCAAACGGGTGAGATAGACAACTATCGCTACCAGACCATATTCCAAAACTTTATTGGAACCGCAACTTTCAGGACAGATTTTAAAAATGATTTTCATATAAACATCCCGATTCAGACAACTACCCAGGTTGCTTTCGACTACCGGAAAAATATTGATAAGGAATATATCACCTGGGGCTCGGATGCACCATCGTATACACCCTATACTGCCAGCCAGATGGGAACCTATAAAATTCAGTCTGATCTTAAAACACCGTTTATCACTTATGGATACCTGGTTAACCAGCGGTTTGAAATCGGTGATTTTGCCGGTGTGTCAGGAGGTTTTAGAAGCGATTATTCTTCAGCTTTCGGCGGCGGATCGAAACCTTTTACCTTTCCAAGAGGAGATGCTTACTTAAGGCTTTCCTCATTAAATTTCTGGTCAGACAGGCAGATCCACGATATCGTTCCTGAATTTAAGCTACGTGCAGCATATGGTGAAGCAGGCACCCAACCCGGAGCCTTTGACAGGTATGTGACTTTTTCTACAAGAAACCTGGGAAGCAACGTAGCGTTCTTTTATCCCACCACCAGTTCCAATCCTGAACTGAACGTAGAGGTATCGAAAGAAACAGAGGTAGGGACCGACTTTTCTGTTAACATATTTAAGGGCGCCTGGTTAAAATCAGTTAATATCTCGGCCACTTACTGGGATAGAAAGTCTACGGCAACATTATATCCTGTAGACGTTGCACCGTCCACAGGCTTAGGTACCATCCGCAATAACTCGTTTACCATGGCATCACACGGCATACAGGCTTCCCTTAACTTAAGTGTATTGGGAAGCAAGGACTTTAACTGGAACTTTACTGCCAACTTCAGCAAAAACACTTCGTTGATCCGCTCTGTTGTTAATGTGCCTGTAGTAGTGTTATCAAATGCAGGAAGCAGCAATTACATTTTAAAAGCCGGTGATAAGGTAGGCCAGTTATATGGATACATGATGTTGCACAGCGTAGATGAGAAAGATATCAACGGAGTTAATATGATTCCCAAAGCTGATCAGGCAAACTACACAGTGGCCAGCACCGGCTGGGTAGTTAATAAAACTACCAAGCAACCCTATGTAAGTACAGGACAATACCCGCTGGGTGATCCAAACCCAAAATTCAACATGTCTTTCATAAATGACTTTTCTTTCAAGAGTTACCTGAATATATCTATGCAGTGGGACTGGGTAAGTGGCAGCCAGCTTTATAACCAGACAAAAGAATGGATGTACAGAGACGGTATACATGGCGATTATGCAAACCCGGTAACAATTGATGGACAAACCGGCGCCTTTACCGCTTATTACAGGGGCATATATGCACAGCGGTCTGCAAACGGCACAAAGAACTATTTTCTTGAAAACGCATCATTCGCCAGGTTAAGAAATATAGCAGTAGCTTTTGACTTCGCCCGGTTTGTAAAAATAAAAGGATTTAGAAAATTACAGTTGATTGCATCGGGTCGTAACCTGGTTACCCTTACCGACTATACAGGAATGGATCCTGAAGTGAGTTCCGGTACCTCCAACTCATCCTTTGACCGTGGAGTTGATCATAACACCATCCCCAACGTAAAATCTTTCCAACTGGGGATCAATCTTGGATTCTAAATATCAATTAAAAACATTATCATGAAGCGAATCAATATTTATATACTGTTACTTTTATCAACTGCCTTGATTATGTCCTGTAAAAAGGACTTAGAGGTCAGGAATCCTAATCAGCCCACACCTGAAAGTGCCAAATCAGAATCAGGAATCATCTCTCTTGCCCAGGGTGGCATTTATGTAAATGGTTTCAGGAACCTGAAGCTGGGAGACGGAATATTTGGATTGTTCTGGTCAGGCGCCATCGGCTTCCACGAAATGATGGCCGACGTAGTGCAGGCAGAAGCCGCCAACGGATACATCAACCAGCTAAGTACACCCGATAAGGTTACACTGGATAATGGCACCACCATCCTGAATCCCAGCGCTCCCAATACACAAAAGGCTATGATAAGGCAGGTAAATACCAACGCCAACCAGGGAAATAACCCTGTATACTACGAATGGGGCTTTATGTACAATATGATCAATGCCTGCAATTCGTTTTTAGCAATTGTTGACGATGTAAACTATACCAGCGAAGCCGAAGCCAAAAAAGCAACGGTAAAAGCCTGGGCATATTACTGGAAAGGTTATGCCTACGCCAGGATAGGTTCTTTGTACTACGCAGGATTGATTGTAAACACGCCTGCAGCAACCAACCCCAATTTCGTAACGAAGGAACAGATCATTGCAGAATCCAACACCAACCTCGACAAAGCAACGGCAGCGCTGTCCGGCATAACAAGCTCAGCCGGATATACAGATATCCTCGGCAGAATTATTCCAAGTTTCAACCAGGTGGGTAAAGGAGGGGTGCTTACCATTGATATGTGGAAGAGAAGCATCAATACGCTCAAAGCCAGGAACATCCTTGCAAATACCACCGTAGCCACCATGACTGCCGCTCAATGGAGCGAGATACTTACGCTGACCAATGCCGGTATTTTACCCGCCGACAAAGTGTTTACCGGAAGGTCTAATTCAACCGGAGATTTCCTTGCGGCAAGTAACGGAACTGTCGCCTCGCGTGCACAAGGCACCACCGCAGGTATCAACACCTACAAGCTTAGTGAACGCTTTGTTCAGGAATTTAAAACGGGTGATAAGCGATTTTCAAATAATATCAAACAAACTGCCACCTGGATCGGAAACAGTGACAGGGGTAATTCTTTCAATACCCGTTTTACATTGATAGACGGTGGTGCAGGTATGGCCAATGTAACAGTGTACGCTAATACCGCTGCCGGCGGGCAGGAATTATTTCTTGCCGGTCAGTACGAAGAAAATGAGCTGATGAAGGCGGAAGCTATGATTAATACAAATCAGATAGAAGCCGGACTGGCAATTATAGATGCGGTTCGTACATATCAGGGTGCCGGCCTTACGGCAGTAAAGGGTACTGGCTTAACCCTTGCTCAGGCGAAGGAAGAGTTAAGAAGGGAGAGGAGGGTAGCGCTGCCTTTTATCGGCTTATCGTTTTATGATGCCCGCCGCTGGGGAGTGATTAACCCGATTGCCGAGGGTGGTGGCAGAAAAGGCGCTGTCGTGGTAGCTCCCACTACAGGAGTTGTGAGCACCAATGCAACTATTGAATATAATTACCTCGATTACTGGGATGTACCTGATACTGAGCTGGCGTATAATCCACCGGCTTCCGGTAGTGCTGCGGTGAAGAACCCTAAGTAGTCTTCATTTTTTTAACCACAGAAATTGTCTGAACTGTGATTTAGCTGATTAAATGAAGGACTATTATTGTTCTATGTCATAGTCCTTCATTTAATCAAATAAATCACAGTTCAGACTTCTTTGCTTAAAAACCTAATGCCTCCTTCTTAAACTTCTTTCCAAAAAAATCACCTTTATTCCATATAGGCGCACTGGCATCATTGCTCACAAAATATCCTATCAAAAAATTTACTTTAGCATGCATGGTGGCGGCTTTAAAATCAAAAGGCTGGTTCATATCATCCTTGGGTGTATGATAAATGGTGCTGCGCCAGCCGACATCCGACTTAGCCCTGTCTACCGTATCGGAAGCCACCGTCATGAAACCACTTTTAATAAACAATGCTGGTATGCCCTTTTTGATAAAACTATAATGATCACTTCTTATAAAAACTACCTGCTCTGGAAAAGGGTCAGGACTTATCTTTAATCCTAATACTTTGGCCGCCTGTTCGGTCTGTTTGCCAAGACTGGAATGATCCGCTCCATAAGGCACGATATCTAAAACAGGATGAAAGAAAAACGGCATGTCGATAGCCAGGTTGGCAACGATCTTACCGGTTACGGGCTGGTTATTCACAAAATAATCAGAGCCGAGCAATCCCGATTCCTCACCGGTTACTACTGCAAAAATGATGGATCTTTTCGGACGGGCGGTCAGCGTACGATAGGCTTTTATGATCTCCAAAAGAATGGAAACACCCGAAGCATCATCATGTGCACCATTGTAAATAGAATCATTTTTTACGGGCACACCGATACCAAAATGATCAAGGTGCGCACAATACACCACATATTCGTTCTTTAGCGCAGGATCACTGCCTTCCATGATGCCGGCAACATTGGAGCTTTCAACAGACGAAGCCTTTGTAGAAACTAAAATATTTGCAGATACATTCAATGGGAACGACAATGATTTTCCTTCTTCAGCAAGCTCATAAATTTTTTGAATGCCGGTAGAAGCGCCGGCAAAAAGTTTTTCAACATAGGCGTTATTAAAACTGGCTACTGCTTTTAGCGCAGGATAACTATTCGCCGCA
>CAXTDO010000375.1:5567-6355 GCA_964242315.1 uncultured Flavihumibacter sp. | reverse complement strand
GCTGATAGCCGATATCAAAAGCTTATGTTTCATCATTTATAACGATTAATGCATCAGTTAAAACGAATAATGACATGTAGAACGCTCCTTGTTTATTTAATTATAAACCTCCTCTGTGCTCATTTCTCGGTTTCAAAATCCTGGGCACGTGATATTACATTTTGCGGTGAGCAAATTCCTATTGGTAACAGCTTTGTTGCGAACAAACTGATGAATGTGATACGCCAGCAAATACGCTATGTAAACTTGCCTTTGTTGCGCAATGAAGCCAGAACATATTTCCCGATAATCGAATATTATTTAAAAACGGCAGGAATGCCGCAGGACCTAAAGTACATCCCTATAATTGAAAGTGGCTTTAGAAATGCTACCTCAACGGCTGGTGCTCAGGGCTTTTGGCAGCTAATGAAGCCTACCGCGGAAGAGTGGGGACTCAAAGTAAATGCGTCAATGGATGAACGAAATGATATTTACAAGGCAACCATAGCGGCTCTTAAGGAACTTGCCCGCAACTATAATATGATCAGACGCCATCAAAACGTTTCTTCGTGGGTATTAACAGCAGCATCTTACAATTACGGAACCGGACGCCTATACAGTAAAATACGAAAAGAGGGGAAAAACTATTTTACCATGAATCTTAATCCTGAAACGGCGCTGTATGTGTATAAAATAACGGCTATAAAAGAACTGTTCGAGTATCCGGAACTCTATATTAAAAACTTTCAGTATAATGTCTTCAATCAGAATGCTGGTAAGAAAATCGAGCATGATGTATCGAGCGAGGA
>CAXTDO010000375.1:0-5557 GCA_964242315.1 uncultured Flavihumibacter sp. | reverse complement strand
TGCCGTATCATCCAATGAAAGTGGATATAGAAAGTGAAGGTGAATGAAGATGAGAAAGAGGCGCCGGATGTTGCAACGATTGAAAATGTTACAAGGCCTGATGAAGCAGCTTTAAAATTCATAGACGAGGCAACCTTTCGAAAATCGGCAAGACTGGTAGGTGCCCAGATAATCAGCAAACATAAAATTTTTAAAGATGGAGATGAAATTACAATTCTATTGCAGGAAAACTTGCAAACATTAAGCGGGTTTCAAAGAAAAGGGACTTCTATTACCGGAACAGGATGGATCATTGATGGCAACCGGATACATATTGATTTGGGATTTAACAGTAGCAACGTAATTTTATACGACACGGACAGTGAACAGGGTATTGCACGCTCTTCTTTAAAAAAAGGGGAGCAGGTTATTTTAAGAATTCAAAACTAGCAACAGATTGTTTTATGCAGCTATTTATTTAGTCAACTCAGAAAGATGAGAATAAAATCTTAATGTACTAAGATGTAATATAGCTGAATTTGATTACCTTTTAGGTAGATCTAACTAATTGGTTGTAGTACAGATAGAATGAACTTTTTGAAAACCACATATGAGTCGGGAGAGTTATGAGCCATGAGCCAGTCTCTTTGTTTGCAAACTGATTCCTCAAAGCCATACCTCCAGCTTTTATAAAAAGTCAATTCCTCCAACATTCCGTGCCAACGTTAAAGTTTTCAGACGTTACACTATGGAGTGCACAACTAACATAATTTGAATAAACCTTTTTTAATTGATATGGATAAAGAGGACGCATTAGGATTTATTGGGTTAAAAGAACCGATTAGCGAAGAAGCTGTACGTGAAAAATATACCGAGCGGTTCAACTACTTCCAGATGTTATATTCAAATGCTCCAAATAAAGTTGTAGAGCAAATTCAACAACAGAATTTAGAAAAGCTGAACCAGGTGAAAAAGATGTTATTGGAAGAAATTTCTGCTAAGAAAAAGAATTTTGACAAAAAGAATGCTAAACCGATAACTAAACCGAAGCCGGAAGATGCAAAGATAGAAAACAAGCCGATAGTGGGATGGCTGATCGTTCATACAGAAAATAAGAAAGCTGAAATGTTTGATTTATACGAAGGAATCAACTACATCGGAAGAAAGAAGAAAGATGAGAAAGCAAACAATATCCTTATTGAGGATGATCCCTTCGTCAGCCGGACTCATGCTTTTATAAAATGTAAGGAAGCAGACGGTAAACAACAATATCTGTTATATGATGGCGATGGCAATAGGCCAAGCATTAACGGTGTTTTCTTGAATGGAAATGATGTTAGAATCAATCAACATTGCTCATTAAAAGAAAATGATACGGTTCAGATAGGAACAACCAAGCTTGTGTTTAAAGTAAAGAAAGAACATACAAGCAGCACCGGAGAGTTAGAAGAAGTAATGCGGACAGATTTTATCAGAACCATCGACATTTATAAATAGCGATCTAATCATCTT
This sequence comes from uncultured Flavihumibacter sp., assembly GCA_964242315.1. Classification (GTDB taxonomy): domain Bacteria; phylum Bacteroidota; class Bacteroidia; order Chitinophagales; family Chitinophagaceae; genus JADCRZ01. Next base: position 4,066 of record CAXTDO010000375.1, on the reverse strand, counting down.
GTTGGCACCTGGTAGCTGTAACTAATGTGATATTAATTTTAAATTGACGTATTTGCTATCAGCTATCAAGAGGAAACTTGTCAAACATTGGCTTGTTAACTGCTGATGGCTTGGTGTGAGTCGTTTGAAAAGATAATAACGTAACAATGGAATTTAAACAAAGATATGAATTCAACCCTAAAACGGATCTTTTAGGAAAAGGGGGGTTCTCGATGGTATACAAGGCCACAGATACCCTGCTTGACCGAATCGTAGCCTTGAAATTCTTTACCGGCGCCGTTACTGACAAATACCAGGTACTAAATGAAATAAAAAAAGTAATCCGCTTTGAGCATCCCAATCTTTGTAAGTATTATGATGTAGTGGTGCTTTCCAATAAAAATATTGTTGGCGAAACGGAACTGGTTGAGGTAGGAATCATGGAATATATTGATGCAGGCGATTTTAAAACATACACCACGAAAAATCCACAGTATGTAGACAAATTGTTGAAAGATGTCTTAAAGGGGTTGGCCTATCTGCATCGGCACGGTATTGCGCATCGGGATCTGAAACCTCAAAATATTTTAATTAAAATAGACGAAGATGAACCGTTAAGTAAAATTACCGATTTTGGTATCAGTAAGGTGATAGCTTCGGAAGACGCTAATTCAAGTATGCTGCTTGGCACAATAGAATACATGGCGCCGGAACAGTTCAATCCAAAAAAATATGGCATTAATGGCCGTATAACAACAAACCTCGATCTATGGAGTTTTGGATTGCTGGTTTATGAAGCCGTTTGTCATGAATCTTTTTTTGGAAGCCGAAGCGGAGGCATAAGTGCGGAGCAGGTATTAGTTAATATTCTAAGTGAAGCCTCATTGTCAAAAGCAGAAACCATGCCCGAGAAGTACAGGGAAATTGTAAAGAGGTGCCTTGTAAAAAATGCAGCTGATCGGGTACAAAATGCGCTCGAGCTCATACCATTGTTTGATAATCCTGTTGTGGAGGTACGAACCGTTCAGGATCACAAGCTTCCGGATGCGAGCGTAGCAATAACGCAGGTGATCGAGCATGAAGTACCGGCAACAGAAAAAATACAGACAGGCAACGATACACAAGAGATATTAGCAGAAGAGACACAGGTCATTAATTTGGCGCCGGAGAGTTACACAGAAGAAACGCAGGTTATTAACTATCTACCTCAGACAACAATCGAGGAAACCCAATTTGTTGACGAGTCGCCGGACACAGCAGTAGAAACAATGGTTATTGAGCGTATGTCGGAACCGGCAACAGCGGAGATCGAGGATGTGGAATCGCTGTCGCTGGAAGCGGGAGAAATAACTCAAGTAATTGGACCTATTTCTCATGTTGGAGAAGAACAGACAACAGTTGTAAATAATGAGAAGACTATACCCGTCGTAAAAGCTAAGCTTAATGGCGACAAAAAAGCAGCAGCAAATGCTAATCCCATAAAAAAAATTATCGCACTATCGTCTTTAGCAGTTTTATTAATCGTGCTTTTTTTTGCTTATCCGTTTTTAAGTCACCCAAAACGTTTTACTATGCGAACACCTGCTGATTCAACAGGTATAAAACCTCCACCTCCTCTGGTTAGTGATTGGAAACCGGAGTTGATATCTGTGAGTGGAGGAACGTTTATAATGGGTGATATTTATGTCAATTCCCTAAGTTCAGCCACATACGCACATGAGGTAACTTTAAGCGACTTCTCATTAGGTAAATATGAAGTAACGGTTGAGCAGTTTAAAAAGTTTATAGATGAAACCGGATATAAAACTACCGCTCAGCAAAAAGGGAGAAGTAAAATTTTTTTAAATGGAAAATGGCAGGACAAAGAAGCAGTTGACTGGCGCCATAACGCGCGTGGCGAACAAATTATTTTCAACGCAAAATATTTTCCGGTAGTACATATAAGCTGGAAAGATGCCACTGCATATTGTAAATGGATATCCGAAAAGACTAAAGAAACCTATAGGCTACCTACAGAGGCTGAATGGGAATTTGCTGCCAGAGAAGGTAATTATTCGGAACCGTTTTCTTTCAGCGGAAGTGATACCATTAATAAAGTGGCATGGTTTAAGGGAAATTCAGGTGATTCTATACACGCAATTGGAACAAAGAAAAGTAATGCATTGGGTCTTTACGACATGAGTGGCAATGCATTAGAATGGTGTTATGACTGGTACGAAAAAGATTCTCATCAAAAGAGCACTGCAGAAAATCCTAAAGGGCCGGATTCTCCTGCAAATGATTCAGCAAAAGTTCTTAGAGGAGGGGCATGGGCGTATGATAAAAAATCTTGCGAAAATATTTACAGGTCGTTTAGATTCAAAGCTGATGCAAGTGGCGGAAGTATAGGTTTTCGGATTTGTAAAGCGAATAAATAACTGTAGAAATACGTAATTGTCATTTATGAAACACCTGATAATATTATTTTTTTTAGTGTGCCTGGTTACCTCCTTTTGTTCGGCTCAAAGCCCAATAGACTTAACAGGTAAGCTTCCGAAGCCCGTAAGTAAGATCGGTACCATAGCTGTAACTTTTATTTCAAATGATACCTGTAACCTCGTGATAGATGGAAACGATTATGGAAAAATAGTTAACGATAAAACCATAAAGCTGCAATTGGGAAACTATAAACTGATTTTCGAAAGTTTGGAAACAGGTAAAACCATTAAAGACCGTGCTTTCCGATTAACCAAAGATAAGGTTAAGGGTGGAACTTACAGCTACCCGGTTACTTTTAAATAGCGTCCGCATATAACTCTTTAAGACTGTATAAAAATGGTATTGGATTGCACTATACAAGGTAAATTTAACACAGAGAAGGCTGAAACGAGGAAACCACCGTTGGTATCATTGATGCGCAGTTGGTAAGAATAAGCTGGTAAGCAATGAGAGCAAGGGTTTTTGATGCAGGCAAGAAAGTAAAGTGAATAAAGCGTCATGTTATAGTAGATAGTTGGAATTGATGGACGAGAGTTAAGAAAAGGACCGTTTTATTATAACGCTAAGCAACGGTTAACCAGTTTAGGAAAAGAAAAAAAGGCGTGCCGGCGTTTGAAAATACGTCCGGTAAGAAAATGTTGTTTGGGCCGGATCCGTTGAGGGGTGCCACATAAACTGGATCAAGCGTTTATTGGGCGGAAGTTTTTCTCTATGTACTGTGCCATTTCTTTATACCAGCCAATTTCTTGAGAATAAGGACGGTAAAAAACAGCATCGTCAATCTCTTTTTTGAAATTTGGGGAAACTTCAATATGTAAACCTAAATAATATAAAAGTTTTTTATAATGGACTAATATACAATATTGAAGTTCCCAATCTATAATATAATTACTAGTCGGTTTTTTCGAGTCCGCCATAGAAGGTGTCAAATTTAAATTAATTGAATTTTGAATTTTATTAATATCATCTTCCCCTAACTCAAAACCCCATAATTCGTATAAATCTGTTGATAATATTTTATAACTTTTAAAGTGATAATCTGACAACCGTACACCTGTTTCCTCGAAAACTTCTCGCAGAGCGCAATCCTCGTTTGTTTTATCTTTAGGCTCTTTTTTTCCTCCTGGAAAAGCCCATTGCCCCGCTTGATTTACTACTTTGTTTTTGGATGTTACATTTCCTTCCCAAAAACAATTTTTTATAGCCTTTTTGACAACAATAAAATTACCAATGCTATCGTATAATGCAGCATAAACTTGCATAAAATTTCGTTTTCAAATATTAATAAATATAAAATTATAATATTTTTTTTATCATTGGGGCGCGATTTCGAAAATCCTTACGAGTACAGATTTTTAATAGTAAAAATTAATATTATGCCAAATTTCCCAGCAGTTTTTACAACAAAGAGGAATGGTCCTTATGGTTCAAGTTTGTATTTGGTAACGCAAGATTGGGTGCTTAGGTGTTCGGGAAACACTAACGGCCGGGAAGCGACAACCTTTGGCAGAAGGCGTGCAATTTTCTATACAAAACCTGGGGCTACATTCGCTTTTCCTGCCCTCGAGTTGACTCCTCAAGAGGGAGGTCACACAGGCAACTTTATTAC
>CAXTDO010000374.1:0-6361 GCA_964242315.1 uncultured Flavihumibacter sp. | reverse complement strand
GTTCACAACTTATAAACAGGGAAGTATTATAGCAGATGAAATGGGACTTGGAAAAACCATCCAGGCTATTGGTGCGGCAGTGATGAAGAAAAAGATCTTTGGCTTTAAAAGAACACTCATCGTATGTCCCGCATCATTAAAGGAACAGTGGAAAAAAGAAATTGAAAAGTTCAGTGATGAGGAAGCTATAGTAGTGAATGGCTTTCCAAAAGAAAGAAATGCCATCTATCGCAATGCCCGCGCATACTTCCTGATCATAAATTACGAGACGGTTTTGCGTGACCTGCGCGTAATAAATGAAACAGAACCTGATTTTGTTATCCTGGATGAGGCCCAGAAAATAAAAAACTTCACTACGATCACTGCTCAGAACATCAAGAAATTATATAGAAAGCACGCTTTGGTAATTACAGGCACGCCCATTGAAAACCGCATCAGCGACCTTTATTCCATCGTGCAGTTTATCGACACGAATTTCCTTGCTCCACTATGGGAGTTCAGCTATCAGCATTGCTTTTTTGATGAGAAAAATCAGAATAAAATAACGGGATATTATAACCTGCAACAGTTGTATGAACGGCTGAAGCCTATATTGCTTCGCAGGGAGAAACGAACCGTGCTCAGTGAACTGCCTGCAATTACTCAAATCAATGTACCTGTTTCGTTACATGAAGAACAGCAAAGCATGCATGCCAGTTACGGTAAAGCTATTGCCGGTATATTAAGAAAGAAATTCATTACCCCTTATGATCAGCAGAAGCTCATGCTATCACTTTTGGGCATGCGCATGTGCTGCGACAGCACTTTCCTGATAGATAAAGAAACCCATATATCGCCTAAGCTTGTTGAGTTAAAAGAAATATTGATTGAAAAAATGGACCTGCAAAAAAGTCCGGGCAAGGTTATTATATTTTCGGAATGGGTGGTGATGCTGCAATTGATTGGCAAAATGCTGCATGAAGAAGGAATCGGCTTTGCCATGCTCTCAGGTAAAGTGGCGGTAAAGAACAGGGGCAGACTCGTAAAAAAGTTTGAAACCGATCCTGACTGTAAAATATTTTTGAGCAGCGAAGCCGGGGGAACCGGTCTTAACCTGCAGGTAGCAGATACCATTATTAATTTTGAACTGCCCTGGAATCCCGCAAAGAAGAACCAGCGCATCGGCCGTATAGACCGGCTTGGACAACGCAGTAAAAAACTCACCGTTATCAACTTTATCAGTCGCAACTCCATTGAACAAAAAATTGCTGACGGTCTTGGGTTAAAGCAAAATCTTTTTGACGGAGTGCTTAGCGAAAACAACCGGCTTGATGTAGTAGATTTTTCCGCCGGTGGCCGGGCGCAGTTCTTAGCTGATCTGGAGACATCTATCGAGGAGATGTTACGTCCTCAGGTTGTGGAGCAACCGGATGCTGAGGCCCCATCTACAATACCTGAACAACTACCTGAAGAGGATATAGCAGGCATTGTTAAAGAGGAAGAACCTGAAGAAGCTCCGGTTGAAATGCCTCTTGCCGGAACAAGCGAAACTGCTTTACCTCCACAGATACAGCAGATGGAACAGGTGATGCAGAACGGCATGAGCTTTCTATCGGGTTTGTACCAAATGGCAACGGGCAAAACAATGGCACCGGAAGATCAAAAGATCAGTATTGACAAGGAAACAGGGGAAGTGGTAATGCGGTTTAAGATGAAGTGGTAAAAGGTGATTGTCTGAACTGTGATTTATTTGATTTTATGATGGGCTATGATAAAGGATCTCTCCAACACTTAATCCCCGTCATTAAATCAAAAAATCAGTATCTATTATTAATGACATATAAATATTTACACTTATTTTGTACCACATTTTAACCAACAGTATTATCTAAAAATCATGAGAAATATCATCAAACCCCTTAGCAGCTTTTTGCTTGTTGTAATTATCTTTACTTCCTGCCGTAAAGAACCACCTACTCCTGTTCAACCAGGACAGAAAAATTTCGTTTCGGCTACTTCTTTAGGTGTTTATTCGAAAGCTACATTGCAGGCCCTTGCCGTAAAGACAGGCTTTGCCGAGTTTGCCCCGTTAGCACTTTATGATGTGGAGTTTTTCAGGATGATCTATAAGACAACTTTCAAGGGTAAAGAAATACAGGTTTCCGGGTTAGTAGGCGTTCCGAAAAATACGCCCAATACACCGTCTTTATTAAGCGCCCAGCACGGAACTATGTTTAAATTTACAGATGCACCTTCTAACTTTCCAAACTCCTTTACCGGATTTGAATTATTCGGGTCGGCAGGGTTTGTAGCAATGCTTCCCGATTTTATCGGTTATGGCGTTTCTCAAAATATCCCTCATCCTTATTTTATTCAGGAATACTCCGGGCTGACAGTGGTAGACATGATCAATGCAACCAAATACTTCCTGCAAATACAGAACACTGCTATCACCAACAGGCTGTTCCTGGTGGGGTACTCGGAAGGTGGTTATGTTTCAATGGCGGCCCAGAAAGAAATTGAAACCAATCCCTCGCATCAACTCACACTTACTGCTGCTGCTGAAGGAGCAGGAGCTTATGACCTCACTGTTATGTTAGCAAAGATTGCTGCCAGCACCACTTATAGCGAGCCTTCCCTACTGGCGTTATTGCTTAGATCTTACGATAGCACTTATAACTGGAACCGGCCTTACAGTGATTTTTTCAAAGAACCTTATGCGAGTACTATACCGGCCCTGCTCAATGGTTCAAATGACCGTACTACAATAGACGCTGCATTAACTCCTAACCTGGCAGCTTTGTTTAAGCCTGAGTTTTATGCCAGCCTTTCAAATCCTGCTAAAGAAACAGAATTAAAGCAACGGCTTGCCAGTAACAGCTTCCTTACCTGGGTACCAAAGAGCCCTACACGCCTTTATCATGGAACTGCTGACTCAACGGTATTCTTTGAAACATCAGCGGTAACTTATGCAAGGTTCCAGGCCGCAGGCGCCACCAATGTTCAATTCTTTCCAATTCCGGGAGGCACCCATGAAACCAGCATTAAACCGATGATGCTGAATGCGCTGCCATGGATATTGTCGCTGGATAAATAACTAATACCGTCTGAACTGTGATGTAACTGATTTAATGATGGACTATGATCTAATTTATTCATAGTTTATCATTAAATCAGTAAATCACAGTTCCAACATTACGTCTCTCTCCCACCTGCTGCCGCCACATAGCGTAATACAGTCCTTTCCGGGCCAGTAATTCATCATGAGAACCCGTTTCGGAAATCTTCCCTTTCTCTAAAACATAGATCACATCAGCATGCATGATCGTGGAAAGCCGGTGCGCAATCAATACCGTAATCTGGTCTTTGCTGAGTGATACATCGCGGATGGTATTGGTAATATCCTGCTCGGTTATAGAATCAAGAGCCGAAGTGGCTTCATCAAAAATAAGCAGTCTTGGATCACGCAGTAAGGCGCGTGCAATAGAGATACGCTGCTTTTCTCCCCCGGATAGTTTCATGCCGCTTTCACCTAACACAGTGTTGATGCCTTTTGCCGACCGGGACAATAATCCGTCGCATGAGGCTTTATGCAATGCGTCCAGTATTTCGGCGTCCGTAGCATCAGCTTTCACAAATAAAAGGTTATCCTTGATGGTGCCGGCGAATAGTTGTGTATCCTGCGTTACAAAGCCCACCTGCCTGCGGAACTCGTTGTAGCGCACGGTAGCAGAAGCTATCTCATTAAAGAGTATAGACCCGGATACCGGGCGGTACAATCCTACGAGCAATTTAACCAGCGTTGATTTGCCGGAGCCTGAAGGACCGACAAACGCTATGGTTTCACCGAGGCGGGCATCGAAAGACACACCGTCGATGGCGTTAATGCCGGCAGTTTTATGTTTGAACACCACCTCGTTGAAGCGTATGCTGCGTAAAAGTCCGATCGATATGGGCGATTCCGGCCTGCGTTCGATGGGCTTCTGCATCAACTGGTCGAAATTATTAATAGATGCCTCTACTTCGCGGTAATTAAGAATGATGGTGCCGAGATCCTGCAACGGGCCGAAGATAGCGGTAGAGATAAACTGCATGGTAATGAGTTCGCCTGTGCTTAACACTTTACGAAATATCAGCCACAGCAGTATGAACAGGATGGATTGTTTCAGTAGGTTCAGGGTTATCCCCTGCAGAAAGGAAAGGGTGCGCACCTGCCTGGTCTTCTTCATTTCCAGCTCATATATCTGTTGTGTTTGAAGCTTGAGCCTGCGTATTTCAGGAAAAGTTAGTCCCAGGCTTTTCACCAGTTCAATATTGCGCAACGACTCGGTAATAACGCCCGACAATTTGTTTGTCTCCCGGTTAATGGAGCGCTGCACTGTTTTAATCTTTTTACTAAGCAAACCGGTGAGTGAACCCAACACCACTATCCCGATAATAAATACAGGAACCAGCATCCGGTTTTTTGTGATGGAATACCAGATCAGAAAGCCCATACCCACAATAGAAGAAAACAGGATATTAATAAATGAGTTGATGAACCTTTCGGTATCATCTTTTACTTTTTGAAGTACGGAAACCGTTTCGCCGCTACGCTGTTCTTCATATTCCTGGAAGGAAAGCCGGAGTGTTTGCTTCAGTCCGTCGTTGAAGATCTGCATGCCGAATTGCTGTACGGCTTGCCGCGTAAAGTATTCCTGAAAAGCCTTTGCAATTCTTGCAGCTACAGCAATGGCGATAGCGATGCCCAGCCAATATAATACGCCATCCATTAACTCTGACTGGCTTAAACCTTTAGTATTGGTAGCGTAGTTGTCAATAATTTTACCGAAAATGACCGGGTCGGTGAGACTGAGCAATTGCGAAACAGTTGCCAGCAAAATGGCTATAATTACCGGCCATTTTTGAAGTTTAAAATATTTCCAAAGGATTTTCATGAGCAGGATTTACAGGATTAAAAATGATTAACAGAATTGCCGAATTATCTCTTACCCAATGAATGTATGACATTAATTAGATGAACAAGATTCTGTAAATTATATTTAATCCTGTAAATCCTGCTTCAGATGTTGAATAAATGCAACTCATTACCCAATGCACAAAATTCTGTAGATCATTCTTAATCCCGTGAATTCTGCTGATAAAACAATTTGTTTCTTGAAGCCATATCTGAGCTCAGGTAAGTTGTTACAAATGCTTTTTCACGGTTCACCACGTTTTGAAATTTTTCCAGATCCCGGAAGGCCATCGATAAGGCACGCCTGTTTGCGTCATCCCTTGCGACCGCAGTTACAAGCAAATTCCATGATGCGTTTACATGGTAAGAAATACTGTCTACCATCACCTTAATATCTTTGCCTTCTATGGAAGTAAACTGTTTATTTTTATGAGCTATGTACTCGTTGAACAACGCTATGGAATGCTTATATATATCCATCGCCTGCTCATAATTACTTTTTGAAGAATAACTTTCTGTCAGCTTGTTGAGATAATCTATCTGCCCCTTAATAGCGTCGTTTTCTATTCCTATGCTTTGAATACGCCTTAATTCGCTTCTCGTTTTATCTTCTCTGGACAGCAGGTTAAACTTTTGTAACGTATCAGTAAAATTAAATACCGGACTGTTTGTATTTGTTGTTCTTCCTTCAATAAAATCTTTATTGCTTATGGTGTGCTCCGACAACTGGTAAAGAGGATCGAAAGGCATATGATCATTTAGCATCATATCGGAAGTTAATTTGTAATAAGTTGATGAATAGCTTTTTGTAAACTTATTGCCTTCTACATACCCCGATGCCCAGGTAGGGTCGAAAAAGTACCATTTGTGGTCCAGCTCTGCTGCAACCCATGCATGCGGTATTGAGCTGACAATTCCTTTTTGCCTTGTATAACCACCGATTACCATAGAGGAAATATTACATTGGTTACATAATTCACTGAACAGGTCGGCATAGCCCCTGCAAACGGCAAGGCGGGTTTTCAATACATCTGCAACCGGCTGTATTCCGGGAGTTTTATTTTGAAATCTTACTATGTCGTAACTTATGTTATTAGCTACCCACACAAAAATAGCCCGGATGCGGGCCGTATCTGTGGCAAGGTGTTCTTTTATAAAGGAACTTATTCCGCTTGTTGTATAGGTAAGATTATCCGGAATTGTCAGAGAAGGCTGTTTTACAGATGGCTGTGATAATATGTTTTGCTGTAACAAAAATAGCAGTAAAATAATAATGGCTTTGGGCATATGAATGTTTTGAGATTAATATACTCAAAATATTCATTTTATCAAATAGGGCGGCGGTTTATTGCAGGGCAAACGCATCTAAGTTTTGAATAAATGTAAAAGAAAGGAACTTTGGCAAAAACATTTTTATGTCAAGTT
>CAXTDO010000373.1:0-6387 GCA_964242315.1 uncultured Flavihumibacter sp. | reverse complement strand
CTTTCAGTGTGTGCGGTGCATTCTTCAATGCGTTATCTACCTTGCTGCTTTTACCCGATTCAATGTCTTTGATCTCTTCATGTATATGTAGCAATGCATCGCAAAAACGGTCCAGTTCGGTTTTATTTTCACTTTCCGTAGGTTCTATCATTATTGTGCCTGGCACAGGGAAGCTGAGCGTAGGCGCATGAAAGCCATAATCCATAAGCCGCTTGGCAACATCTTCGGCTTCTATACCCGCTGATTGTTTAAAAGGGCGAAGGTCAACGATAAATTCATGAGCGCAGGTACCGCTTTTTCCGGTGTACAGAATTTTAAAATTTTTCTCCAGCCGCGCCTTCATATAATTTGCATTAAGAATGGCATACTGGGTGGATTTTTTCATGCCGGAAGCTCCAAGCATTTTTATATAGGCGTAGCTGATCAAAAGTATGCTGGCAGAGCCATAACGCGCAGAAGATACCGCGTGCAGGTGCTCATAGGTTTCAGCAGGGGTAACTCCCTTTGTAATATGACCCGGTAAATAAGGTGCGAGCTTGTTATTTACACAAATAGGTCCCATGCCAGGTCCGCCGCCGCCATGAGGTATGGAAAAGGTTTTATGCAGGTTAAGGTGACAAACATCAGCACCGATACTACCAGGAGAGGTTAACCCAACCTGAGCGTTCATGTTAGCACCGTCCATGTATACCAATCCGCCCTGGTCATGAATAATGTTACAGATCTCTTTGATGCTTTCTTCAAACACACCGTGGGTAGAGGGATAAGTTACCATTAAACCGGCAAGTTCCTGTTTATGAATACCTGCATGTTTCCGGAGGTCTTCTACATCTATATTGCCAGCCTCATCGCACTTTGTAACCACTACCTTAAAGCCGGCCATCACTGCGGACGCAGGATTGGTACCATGAGCCGATATTGGAATAAGGATCACATTACGGTGCGCTTCTTTTCTTTCTGCGTGGTATCCGCGAATAGCAAGCAGACCCGCATATTCTCCCTGTGCTCCGCTGTTGGGCTGAAGCGAGCAGGCTGTAAAACCTGTAATTGATGCCAGCCACTCTTCCAGTTCTGTAATAATTTCCTGGTAACCCAGCCATTGGTTCGATGGCGCAAAAGGGTGAAGTTTGCCAAACTCGGGCCAGCTTACCGGAATGAGCTCTGAAGCGGCATTGAGCTTCATAGTACAGGAACCAAGCGGAATCATAGAAGTAGTAAGAGAAAGGTCTTTATTTTCCAGCAGTTTAAGGTAACGCATCATTTCCGTTTCACTGTGGTGGCTGTTGAAAACAGGATGTGTTAAAAACAAAGACATCCTGGTAAGCACCGTGGGAATATTCTCCAGGTTACCATCCAGATCAAAGTTAGCGCTGTAGGTATCCATTGCCTTTACACCTGCAAAAACACCGATTATATTCATTACATCTTCCTGTGTAGTAGTTTCATCAAGGGAGATGGTAATATGATTAGCCGAATACAAAAAGTTGAGTTCTTTTGATACAGCAACAGACCTGATTGCATCAAAATCATCTTCTTCAATGGTAAGGGTATCGAAATAATATTCATTGATGATATTATAACCCAATTCTGCCAAAGCCGTTGCCAATGTTTGTGCCAGCACACAAATTCTAAGCGCTATATTCTTCAATCTTACAGGACCATGAAAAACAGCGTACATAGCGGCCATATTAGCAAGCAGGGCCTGCGCAGTACAGATGTTAGAAGTGGCTTTTTCGCGGCGTATATGCTGCTCGCGTGTTTGCAGGGCCATGCGTAAGCAACGGTTGCCGCTTGCATCGATAGTGACTCCTATAATACGCCCTGGGATACTGCGTTTAAACTCATCTTTCGTAGCAAAAAAAGCAGCATGAGGCCCGCCAAACCCCATCGGCACACCTAATCTTTGTGAAGATCCTATTGCTACGTCGGCACCCAGTTCACCCGGCGGCGTTAATAATGTGAGGGCAAGCAGGTCGGTTGCCATTACAACCTGTGCATCTGCGCTATGGAACTTTTTTATGAAAGCACGGTAGTCATTTACATTACCCTTGCTGTCCGGGTATTGAACAATTCCTCCGAAGTAGCTATCATCAGGATTTACAGTGTAATGATCGCCGAAAACAAGCTCTATTCCCAGGGGTGCGGAACGGGTAACTAAAACCTCTTTTGTCTGGGCAAAGATGTTGTTGTCAACAAAGAATTTTGGAGCGGTAATATGAGCCAGTTTGTTTTTATTGTTGAAAAGCATAGCCATTGCTTCGGCAGCAGCGGTACCTTCATCCAGTAAAGATGCATTCGCGATGGGCAGCGCGGTAAGGTCGCTTACCATTGTTTGAAAGTTCAGCAGGCTTTCAAGGCGGCCTTGTGCTATCTCGGCCTGATAGGGGGTGTATTGGGTGTACCATCCCGGATTTTCAAAAAGATTTCTTAAAATCACGCTCGGAACGATCGTATCATAGTACCCCTGACCTATGTATGACTTAAAGACCTTATTTTTTGATGCGATAGTCCTAAGTTCCTTCAGGTATTCAAATTCACTTTGTGGTTCATGTGTGTTAAGTGGCAATTCCATGCGGATAGAGGCCGGAACTGTTTTGTCAATCAATTCATCCAGGTTTTGTACGCCGACTGTTTTTAGCATGAGCGCCGTTTCTTCGTCGTTTGGTCCGATATGCCGGGCCGCAAATTCATTAGCTTGTTGTTCGAAAAGATTCATAAAACGCTTAAGATTTATCGTATAACATATTTAAATACCTTGTTGTTCCGGAGTTTAGCTTATTTCTCTGCCTGATAAGCCGTTGACATGAGTGTCGAAGAACTTTCCGGGTGCAATTTCATGAAGCAAGTGATCGTTCAAAAGATGCGCGAAGTTAAGGGGTAACGCTGAAAAAATAACCGGTAATATTGGAAGAAGGAATACAACTTAATGTTATTATCACTATAAAGTTTGGGTTAACTTTTGCATCCTGATATAGCATTATACGCAGATATTGCTAGATATTCAATAAACAATATTCAACAATCAATATTCGATAAATGAAAACGCCGTTTTACTGCAAGGACTTCTATTGAAGTTGGATATTGATTGTTGAATATTGAATATTATTTCCTGAAAGTTAAGCAGGTTATGCTAGTTGAACACATTCTTGGTGGTATTTTCACTGGAACCTGTGAGCAGCAGACTATCCGGATGAACCTCCTGATAGCTTTTAACTGCATCGGTGGTAACATTAGCATAATTTTCCCTATCCCTCATTTCTTCGCTGGTCAATCTGCTGCCATCATGGCTCCAGCCGGGCGGACCAAAAACATAGCTGAGTCGCTGTTTCCAATTGATATCCTTCCTGGTAAGGTCGTTAGTAATCATATTCCATTCATGAAAAACAATTGTAAGGGGATTTGCTGTTTCTAATGGTGTTGTAAGACCATATCTGATCGGACTATATTGTTGTACATTAAGTTCCGGTTGAAACGTGCCGAACATTTTATCCCAGATAATCAGGAACATTCCCATGTTCCTGTCGAGGTACTTTGGATTTGAGGCATGATGCACCCTGTGATGAGAGGGGGTAACAAAGATGTACTCCAGCCAGCCCATTTTATCAATCAGTTCCGTATGCACCATAATTCCCCAGATCTGCGTAGCCGAATACATAAAAACGATGTCAACAGGTTTAAAGCCAAGCAGCGCCAGTGGTATAAAATAGATAAACCGGTACAATGGTTGAAAAACGGACGACCTGAAACCTACGGCAAAATTCATCTGTTCAGATGAATGGTGGGTCACGTGAATAGCCCAGAACAGCCTGACCTCATGATCGAACCTGTGCAGCCAGTAATATAAGAAATCTTCGAGAACCAGCAGCAGTATCCAGTAAACAACCGGGTTGTGAATAGTATAAAAATGCCTGTTGAGGAAGTAAATCAAAATGCTGATATACAATGCCCTGAACAACAAATCTATAATGCTGTTGGCTATTAACAGGTAAATATTTGTGATGGTATCTTTCAGTGTATAAGTCTGGCGGTGTTGAACATTGCTTAGAATTATTTCACAAGCTATAATGATAATATAAATTGGTGTGGTAATCAGTATTAATAATTGCTCTCTTAACGATTCCATGAAAAGTCAATTGGTTATATGTTGATGGTGCAGGGTTTGAAACTGCTTTCATTAAGGTTATCTTGCAGCATAATTAGCAATAAACATTCGAAAATTCAAAGCTTCAGATAAATATATTAAAGATATTTATCATTAATGGTCCCTCACGCTGATAACCAATGAATAACGAGTCACTACAAAACTGGGAGAATAAATCTGCGGAAAAGCAAAAAGTGTACAAGCGATTTTTAGAAAAGGCAGATAAAAATAAAGTACTAAAGCAGTTGCCACGCTTACACGAGGAGGCTTTCCAACAGATTGATTGTTTAAAATGCGCCAACTGCTGCCGTAACTATTCGCCCCGATTTAAGACTCCGGATATTAAGCGAATTGCAAAGCATCTGAGAATGAAGGAGAGCGATTTTATCGAAGCTTATCTGCGCCTCGATGAAGAGGGCGATTATGTGGTGCGTTCAACGCCTTGTCCTTTTCTGGGTGCTGATAATTTCTGCAGTATTTATGCTGAGAGGCCATCCGATTGTGTTCGATTTCCTTATACCGATGAGGATGTATTTATTAAACGAAAGCAGATTACTTTGAAGAACAGTAGTTTTTGTCCGATTGTTTATTATGTTTTGGAGAGGTTGATAGAATAAGTTTTTAAAAAAACCATCAGTATTCCATCTTGCGTAATGAAGGCGCTTTAAACCAGGTAACCACCACTACCGCAATTGTCATACAGCCGCCAAACACTACTGAGCTAACGGTTCCCATCAGCTTTGCCATGATGCCGCTTTCAAATTGTCCCAGTTCGTTGGACGAATTGATAAACATGGAATTTACGGAAGAAACCCTGCCACGCATGTTATCAGGGGTTTTAAGTTGTACTATGGTACCGCGTATCACCACGCTAATTCCATCCAGCAGCCCGCTGCATAAAAGCGCCAGGAATGAAGCCGCATACCATGTAGACAGTCCGAAGCAAATGATACACAAACCAAAACCAGCCACGACAAACATAAGTGTTCTGCCCTGGTTTTTACGTAACGGAAAGAAAGTGAGGATGAGTATTATGGTGATAGAACCTATATCTGCAGCAGCATTCAGCCAGCCAAAACCAATAGGGCCTACTTTTAAGATATCTCTTGCAAATACCGGAATTAAAGCAACCGCGCCACCAAACAGTACTGCAAAAAGATCAAGCGCCACTGCACCCAGCACCTCTTTTGTTTTAAAAACAAACCGGATGCCTTCCAGGATACTATCGAGCGTTTTAGTATCGTTCGATTTAACCATTTTCGGTTTGGGCAGCAGCGTGAACAAAAAGTAAAACGCCACTCCTATGAATAGTGCTACAATGCTGAATGTTGTTACATAACGTGTGTGTGCAATAAGGAAGCCTGCGCTTCCATGTCCGATCACTGATGCAGTGAGCCAGGTGCTTTGGTTAAATGTTACTGCGTTAGGCAATTGTGTGCGGGGTACAATCTGTGCTATGATGGCATTAAGCGAAGGTCCGGCAAAAGCCCTGATCACTCCCGAGAAAAATATAACAGAGTATATAAGCCATTGTATCCAGCCTTTGCTTAAATAATGGCCGGTGTAACCGATGGCTATTGCTATCAATGCAATTACACATAAAAAGTAGCCAAAGGTAGTTCTAAGAAGCAGGGCTCTTTTATCGCTTTTGTCAATAACATGTCCTGCATATAAAGCCAGCGAAAAGGCAGGTAAAAATTCAGAAAGTCCCAGCAGGCCTATGTCAAAAGGGTTGCGGGTAAGTTCGTATATCCACCAGCCAACTACGGTAGTGATCATTCGCATGGCCATTACATAAAAAAAACGAGCGGTAATAAAATGTCTGAATTCAGTGATACTTAATACTTCTAGCGCACTTTTATTTCCTGGCTGGGTGTCGGTCATGTTGTAGTTATGAGGTATCAGGTTTGGGGTATGGAAGTTCATCCTCAACCTTTCCTCACCAAAATGCAAAATAATGCTATCGTTCTGAGAAAATAAAACTTATGTATTTTTTAACCACGGAGGAATTGTTAGTTGTGAATGGTGAATTGTTAATTAACCATTCACCATTCACCATTTACAACTTACAATTCCTTAAAAAAAGTGTTCGAAGAACTACGGCAGGGTGATATAGTGCTGGCCGTTCTCGTAATCTTTATTTAATGCGTCCAGTATTACGGTGAGGTGTTTTTCATTTCCCAGAAAGTCGGCATTACCTGCATCTATCACCAGTGTTTTAATATTGTGCTGGCGGATATATTGTG
>CAXTDO010000372.1:0-6390 GCA_964242315.1 uncultured Flavihumibacter sp. | reverse complement strand
GTTTCCTTGAAGTAGGATTCACTCACCCACAGTGTGTCATCGGCATCAAAGGCAATTACTTTAATATCCATTTATGTGCTTTTAAAATAGGATGCAAGTTAGCCTAATAGAGAGTATTAAAAGTTGCCGCTTTTTTTAACCACAGTTTTGAATCTTGATTTACTTGATTGAAGGATTATCATGATACAGGACTGTCGGCATCAATATAATCATTAAATCAAGTAAATCAAGGTTCAGAACTGTGGTTAAAAAACGCTTACTACCTATGAGTTAACATTACATGAATATTACAGAACCGCTTTAAAAATTGATACGATTTCTTATATTGTTCAATCATTCAAAGCCGCCATGCTAACAGCCACCACTATTAAACCTAAGCAGGTTCGTTATCCCTGGATCCCTGTATCTGTGGCAGCCTTTGCTACATTTACTACCTATTTCTGCATGTACGGATTTCGTAAACCTGTTAGCGCCGCCACTTTCGACGGACAAATGGCTTTCTGCCTTTCATTCAAATCCGCACTCATCATTGCCCAGGTGTTGGGGTACATGACTTCAAAATTTATCGGCATCAAGTTCATTTCCGAAATGGATAGAACGAAAAGAGCAAGGTATATTCTCACGCTTCTTGGCGCTGCACATCTTAGCCTGCTGTTCCTGGCCCTTGTTCCAAAGCCTTTTAATGTATTGTTTTTGTATACCAATGGTTTGTGCCTGGGATTGATATGGGGATTTGTGTTCAGTTATATTGAAGGCAGAAAATTCACCGACCTGCTCGCATTGATATTAAGCACCAATTTTATTTTCAGTTCCGGCGTGGCTAAAAGCCTGGGCAGGGTGTGCATTGAGGATTGGAAAATCCCTGAAATATACATGCCCTTTACAGTAGGTGCATTATATATTCCGTTATTATTTCTGGCAGTCTGGATGCTAAAGAAAATCCCGCCGCCAACAATAAAAGAAATAAACAGCAGGGGTATCCGCACCATCTTAACAGGAAAGGAACGCATGACTTTATTATCAAAATTTTTCCTGGGACTGCTTGCAATAACCGTTCTGAACCTTCTGCTAACCATCCTCAGGGATGTAAAAGATAATTATGCAGTGGAGATATTACGAAGCTTAAAACCAGGATTCAGTCCAGCAATATTTGCCCAGATGGAAACGACTGCCGCCCTTTCAGTATTAGCTTTATTACTCTTACTAACAGGATTTAAAAATCATTTTAAAAGTATCATTGCCCATCATATTGCAATATTTTGTGGCCTGCTGATGTTGTTGATTGCTTCCTGGTTTTTGAAACAAGGAATGTTTGATCCGGTAATCAATCTGATACTTTATACTGTCGGACTTTATATTTGCTATAACACCCTCCAGTGCCTGTTCCTGGACCGGTTTATTTCCAGCTTTAAGATCAAAGGTAATATTGGTTTCTTTTTTTATTTTATGGATGCGATAGGTTACCTCGGCAGTTGCTTTGTTATTTTCAACAAGGAGATCGTTAGTCCCAAACTTAACTGGTTGAATTATTTTTTGAAGGTTAGTTTTATACTGGGCGTTGTGGGTGTAATAAGCATTATAGTTTCAGGATTATATTTCAACTATAAATATAAATCTATAAGGTCAGCGTCTGTTTAAGATATATCTACCGGGCTTCATATTACTAATGTTAAGTTTAGTATGATGCTACGCATTGAATTGTAAGTGTTTTGTCGAAATCAACATTAAAGGATGTCATCACTATTGCATGCGTAGCATGATGTTCATTCATCAACGTATAAATAGTGTCCTCAGTCAGCGTATAAATATTTGTAACACCAGGAACAACCCTCGTGGGTAGTGATCCCTTGCTTCTATTTCAGCTTTGCAGGTAACCAGAACGCTATCAATAAATTTACTGAATAGTTCCTTTTTATTGTTCCTGTATTTTGTCTGGCTAACATCGTAAGTATTCAACAAAAGAATACGTTCCGGTTTCGGATTGAGCGGGTATTGCGGGATGTTTCTATAACGAACAGGGGTTGATGTATTTAACGTTGTACATCCGGATGAAAAGAAAAACAATAAGATAATGCAACACCGCATAAACTGATCAGATTATTGTGTATTACTTCAATCAATATAATAAAATGATTTTAAAAGTACAAGTGTATAGTGTGCGCTCTGAACGCCAGAAGATATCGTCCGTTTAATCGCAGATAGATTAAAATTCAAGAAGCCTGCAAAATTAAAATTTGCAGGCTTCTTAAAAGTAACTTTTAAGCCATTCGGCAATAAAAAATCGCTGATCTTAGTACCGCACTTTAAGTACACTATTGCTTCCATAGTTGGCTACGTACCAAGTATGTTCATCGGCTTGTTTTAAACCTGCCGGCTGATTGAGCCCGTCTGTAAGCATGGTGCTGGTTGTTCCATTTGCCCATTTAAGCTTACCGGTAAACGGGGTAAAGCCCATAGCTCCAAATGTTCCGTGCTCTAAAACGAGCCGGCCTAACGAATTTCCCTGGGCGATATCAACCAGGGTAGTGAAGCCTGACTGGTACACACTTACTACTCCTGCAGGTGTTACTTTATAAATAGTGGCTTTACCCTGCGGAAACGGAAAACCTGTTAATGTAGTAACCAAAAAGTTCTGGCCATCATAATAAATGCCTGTAGGTACACTCTCAACCTGGGGCGGACCAACAGGTGTAGGATTAGGTTGGCTGGGGATCTGTGCCACCACGTTTAGAACACCATTTTTCTGCCGGCGGAGAATGAGATTGGCAGCAGCATCTGTAATATAGATGTCGCCATTAGGACCAACTGTAAAATTATAAGGATGGGATTCACCAGTAGGAAATTTTTGACCCAGCACAAAATCTCCGATATTTTCCACGCCAAGACTGGAAGCAGTTAAGGTACTGATGCCTGGTTTTAACGATGATTCGGCAGCCTTATACATTTTGCCTCCCGTTCCCAAAATATATAAAAGGCCATCGGCAAAAAGAAGGTGTGAAGGACCGTCCGGTTCTCCGCCAGGGCTGGCAACAGATTCAAAACCAGTAATAACATCATACCTGCTGCCATCGGGCATTATTACCGATACTCTACCGTCATTATTTCCGGTGCCTTGTTCGGCCACCCATACCCTGCCATTTTTGTCAATTTCCAGTCCTATCGGACCTTTCAGGCCAGTGGCAATTGTTGATACGGTAAGTACCGGTTGTGGTGGATCTTTTTTACAACTGGAAAGAAATAAAGTGCTTACAAAAACTGCAATGTACAGTAATGACCGCTGCATTTTTTTTGTTCCTTGTAATAAGTGTTTCATTTTTGATTGTTTAGATTTTATAATTAAGGAAGCGATTTGTGACTAACTTATGCAGTTAGGTGTAAATGGGTATTGCAATATAAATATTTCCACTTATAAGTTAAAATGTTTAACATATAAAATGTTGACACATGAACTGTTGCATAGCCTAAAAGATTAACGGTGGGAAGCTTAGTGCAATAATTAAACTATATTGGTATGATTATTATAATATATTTTTAAACATAAAAAATTATGAAAAAACTACTTGTCGCAATTGCATTTTGTGCGCTTTGTTTTGCATCCCATGCTCAGGATAGCGAAAAAGAGAAAGCTAAAAATAGGAAAGAAGTCAAAGCTAAGGCGAAGAAAATCAGTAAAGCTGCCGATAATAAAACCGATTCTATAGTAAAGAAAGTGTATCCGAAGGCACATAAGGTGAAGCCTTAGTTGTAAACCGGTTATCATTTATAAGACTTCCGAATGGATTTTAACACAGAGGAAAAGCGGGGAAGAAGAGGTTACACAAAAAGATCCCTCTATGTAATCCCTTCTTCTTACCGGCTTTTCCTCTGTGGTTAAAAAGAACACTTAGTACGCGTAACTAATACCAGCCTGTCATTCAATCGGTTCCATCACATAAAATGAGTAAGGTTCCATAACCAGGTACTCGTCATCATTTGCAACGACGTAATTTTTTTCCTGCCAGTGATCATATAAGCGAAGTGCTATATCGCCATGTTCCTTAAAAGCATACCAGGTTATGTAAGCCGTTTCCCCGCTAAAATTAAAAAGGCAATATAACTTTTGCTTAGGCATGTCTCTTATAAAAGCAGCTACATGAATATTATGCGGACTAATCCATGTTAAATTATTAAGATCGGCAAACGCCGGTAACTTTTTACGGATACGAAGCAGTCTTTGTGTTGCTGTAAAAACACGTTCTTCTATTGTACCGCTTTTATCAATCAATGACATTTTCTCCCAGTCTATCACAGGACGGTGCATCCACCGGTTATCATAACTCTTGCCCGGATCATCCAGGTAAGAATAATCGTTGGCATAACCTACTTCCTGCCCGTAAAACAACATCGGAATACCGCCGATAAAGCAGCTTTGCGCCTGCATCAATAATATTTTCTTTATAGCAAGTGCTGTCGCTACTTCATCAGCTTCATCCAAAGCTTTTTCCAATCCGCACAAAGAAGCAAGCGAGCCGCTTATCCGTGCATCGCCCGTTTTTGGATTGAAAGAAAACAAGGCGCCTTTGGCTGGTGAGCCCGGGAAAGAGCCGGAGAAATAGTTTTTAAGAAAACTGCGGTGTTCATAAGCATTAAAACCTGCCTGCTCTATCATATAATCTTCATAACCCAGTCCTATATCATCGTGACTTCTTGCATAAGTGATCCAGGATGTGCCGAAAGGCTTTTTTAGTATTTCATGCCGGGCTGCCATCATTACTCTTATGTCGCCCGTAGCCAGTGCATCCCATTGAAGCGCCATCTGGGTGGCATTATAAGCAAAGTCGCACTCTTTTGCTTTATACTGCCCGGCACCAAAGTATTTCATGATTTCTTTTGGTGCAACAATGGCTTCACCCAGCAATGCCATACCGGGAGCAGTTACCTGCACACATAGTTTTATCAATCTTAATATTGTATGTGCCTGAGGCAGGTTCTGACACGAAGTGCCCAACTGTTTCCAGATGAATGCCGGCGCATCAATGCGCAGCAGGTCTACACCCAGGTTTGCATAAAAAAATATGGTATCAAGCATTTCAACAAATACAAACGGGTTGGTATAGTTTAAATCCCATTGGTATTTATGGAATACCGTCATTACCCATTTGTTGCACTCCGGAACGTAAGTAAAATTTCCAGGTGCACTTTCAGGAAAGATGTCAGGCATTGATCTGTCATATTCATTGGGCAAACTGCGGTCATCAAAAAAATAAAAATAGTTCTGATAATGAAGATCGCCCTGCTTTGCTTTGCCGGCCCACTCATGACGGTGCGATGTATGGTTCAGCACAATATCAATCATCAGGTACATATTCTTTTTACGCATCATTTCCTGAACATGCTGTAAATCTTCCAATGTACCGAACCGCTCCTCAATTTTTCTGAAATTACTTACAGCATAGCCACCGTCACTTTCGTGGGCAGGACTTTCAAACAGTGGCATAAGATGCAGGAAGTTTACGCCAAGTCTTTCAAAGTAATCCAGCTTGTTTGCCAGGCTCGCGATGTTACCGCAAAACCGGTCTACATAGAGGCTCATGCCCGCGATGTTGTTTGATAAAAACCAGTTTCCTTCTTTCAGTTTTTTAATGTCCTGTTCTTTGAAATGGTCGGGCCTTGCTTTGTACCCATTTATAATTGTTTGAATCAATTGCTCAAATGCCGCTTCACTTTCCGGATGAGGCTGATACAATTCTTTATACAAAGTTTGTATAGCCGAAGCATTGACTAAAAGCCGGATATAAAACAAATTATCTTTACCGGATATATCCAGTGCCGGTTCACCTTTTAAAGCGTTGTTGATATTATTGAAATAATGATAATCGTACATGTGTGGTTAATTTAATTTCGGGTATCAGGTATGAGGTATGAGGCATGAGGTAGAAATGTCTTGTTCTGAAAAAAGTTGACAGTTCTATGAAATTGTTTTTTTAACCCCGACAGGGGTAACATGATTCTTTCTGTTTAAGACGCTATATGTCACTCCTTCAGGGTTCGCGTATTGTGTTTAACATTTACTAGAATCATGACACCCCTTCGGGGTTCTACCCCATACCTCATACCTCATACCTGCTCAATGCCCTACCGGGTTTATCGGCACTTCCATATCGGTGTTTGGCGTTACTTTTTTGATGAGCATGGTAGCCGCCGCTGCAAGTAACAGACATACTCCTCCAAATGAAATAGCTTTACCTGCATCGTTATTCAATAGATTTTTCAAAATAAATCCAAACGTAACATTTTGTAATATCATTGGAATCACTATCATCATGTTGATGATGCCCATATAAACGCCATATCGCTCTTTGGGAATATTTCCTACAACCATCAGGTAAGGCACTCCCATCATGCTGGCCC
>CAXTDO010000371.1:0-6393 GCA_964242315.1 uncultured Flavihumibacter sp. | reverse complement strand
CCATTTCTGTTTCAAACCAGTTTTGTTTTGTTGGTTCTTTTTTCTGGTAACCGAACACCGCAAACGCAGGTGTATAACTTTCAAGATAAGTGCCCATATGATGAAAATCATCAAAGAAAAAGTCTGATATAGGCGCCTGAGGTGAGCAGGCTTTTAATGCGGGATGTGCATCCGGTAGTGCTGCTGCGGTGTAAAAGCCGGGGTAAGAAATGCCATACATGCCTACACGCCCGTTATTTCCTTTAAGATTTTTAACCATCCAGTCTATGCTATCCCAGGTATCGGAGCTTTCATCAATGCTCTTTTTATTTTTAACATCGTTGCCTGATATGTTGGGGGTCATGTTGGTAAACACGCCTTCACTCATGTAACGCCCGCGTACATCCTGGTAAGCGAGTATATAACCATCTTCAATCAGGTAACGGGATGGGGTACGTGTTTTATAGTCGGAGTAGCTGGAAGCGCTGTAGCATGTTCTGTTAAGCAGGATGGGGTAGGTCTTTGATTTGTCTTTCGGCATATACACGATGGTGAATAGTTTGATACCATCCCGCATTACTATCTGGTACTCGAACTTTTCAAAGTGTTCGCGCATATATACGGAGTCCTTGTTCAGCGTTTGAGCGCTGCCGATCATGGAGCAAAAAAATAAGAATAAAACGGTTATTAATAATTTCATTTGATTGATTTGTTAATATAATAAATAATTAGTGCAGCCTTATTATCGCTCACATTTTTGTAGCTCATTAAAATCGTCGGACTTTCCTTTTTCAATAGAAAGACTTTTCCAGTTGTTGCTTCTGATCATTTTACCAATATAAACTATTTGTCCTATATGATAAGGATAATGAGAAAGCTGGCGGTTAATGGCATCTATCACTACATGAGGTTTGTGACGAATATAAATTGTCTTTAAAAGATCGTCTTCGGTAAGGTGCTCCAATACCTCAAGCATCATCGTCCAACCCTTTTCCCACCGCTCCAGCAATTGTTGTTTTGTAAAGGATTGGATCTCAAATTCGTCATCCCGTTTCCGCCAGGGCTTTTCGCCATCTTCGGTTAAAAAGTTTGTCCACCGGCTTATCATATTGCCGCTCATGTGCTGAATGATAATTGTAAGGCTGTTCGATTCACTGTCAGGTTTAAAATTAAAATCCTTTTCTTCCATCTGTGCAAATGTTTTATCTGCCAGCTCCTTATAGTATTTGAAGTGTTTAATTACAGATTGAAGAAAGAGTGTTTCGGCGGAAGCAGGAAATGAATTCAATGATTAATTATTAATGATTAATTATTAATGGTTAAGGAACAATCATACATTACATAAATTAGTGCCTTTCAATTAATGATTCACTAACAATTAATCATTAATAATTAATCATTAAACTAGTATCCCGCTACACTGTCATCTCCTCTCTTGTCGGCCACTGCTTCTATCTTTCCATCTGCAGTTATTTTTATTACTTCGGTTCTTCCTATAGATCCTCTTTTTACCACCTTGTAACCCATTTGTTCGAGGCTTGTTATTATATCCGAAGGAAAATCTTTTTCTACATATAATTCATCGGGTAGCCATTGGTGATGGAACTTGGATTTATTTACCGCATCGTTGGCACTCATATCAAAATCGAGCAGATTGATAATGGTTTGAAATACCGAAGTGGTAATAGTTGTTCCCCCTGGTGTACCCGCCACGATCACCGGTTTGCCGTTTTTTAAAACGATAGAAGGAGTCATGGAGCTGAGCATTCTCTTGCCTGGTGATATGGCATTTGCCTCGCCGCCTACTGCACCATACATATTGGGTACGCCTGGCTTGATGCTGAAATCATCCATTTCATTATTTAATAGAAAACCTGCGCCACCCACAACAGTCCTGCTACCATAGCCACCATTTAGTGTGGTGGTTACGGAAACTGCATTGCCTTCCTTATCATACACACTCAGGTGTGTGGTCTCTTCACTTTCCGTACTAACCGTTCCGGATTGTATGTCGGCACTGTTGCCTGCTTTAGCAGGATTGTACAATTTCATTCGTTCTTTGATATATGCATCACTGGTAAGCGCTTTAACCGGAACCTTTACAAAGTCCTGATCTCCAAGGTATTTAGCACGGTCGGCGTAGGCCAGCCTTTCAATTTCGGTCATCAGGTGTACGGCCTGTACCGAATGAAAGCCATAAGATTTTAATGATTGGGTGGCAGCCATTTTTAACATCATGGGAAGTAAAATGCCACCGCTGCTTGGTAAAGGCATGGTAACGATGCTGTAATCTTTATAAGGAAAAACAACCGGCACGCGGGTAGCCGCCTGGTATGTTTTAAGATCTCCGAGACTGATAATGCCATTGCCGCGTTTCATTTCTGCTACGATCAGTTGGGCTGTCTCTCCTTCATAAAAGCCTTTCTGGCCGCCATCACGTACCCTTATTAATGTCTTTGCAAGATCTTTTTGAACAAGCGTGTCGCCGGCCTTCCATCCACCTTCTTTTACAAATACCGGCATCACGGTGTTTTGCTTTTTAAAAGAAGTCTGCGTATTATTAAGATTACTAGCTTCACCGGCAGTAAGCACAAAGCCTTTTTCAGCAAATTCAATGGCAGGTTGTATTAATTTTTTAAAAGGCAGTTTACCATATTTCGCGGAAGCAAACAAGCCTGCTATTGTTCCCGGTACCCCTGCTGCCAGATGACCTTCCTGGCTGAGGCTTGTTTTTGCGTTACCCTGAGCGTCCAGGTACATGTCCCTGCTGGCTTTTCCGGGTGCTTTTTCACGAAAATCAATGGTAATGTTCACACCATTTTTCAGGTGGCCGACAAAGAACCCGCCTCCTCCGATATTTCCTGCACCCGGATATACCACAGCAAGCGCCAGTTGGGTAGCGATAGCAGCATCTACTGCATTACCACCCTGTTCCAGCATCATCATGCCTGCCTTACTAGCCAACGCATGTGCCGATACTACCGCGCCGTTTTTGCACTCGATGTTCTTTTGAACAGCGTAGCTATAGGGATTAATCTTTGTATTTAAAGCAGCTATTTTCTGACTAAAGGAATCCATACAGGTAATAATGCCCAGAAAGGGTATCAAAAAGGATCTTCTCATAATATATCGCTGTATTTTATCTAAAATTAAGTAAGTAAGATTTATAATAAGGGGTTTAGTCTTACATGATGAAAATATAAATGCTAACCGCCGTAGCTTACTTAAGTACCCTAATGCCATATGGAACGGAAGCTGTAAACTAATACTATGAATATGATTAAAGGATTATGCAAATCCGGCTGGGGACTTGTTGTTATGATGTTGTTTTTTACTCTTTCGGCTTTCTCTCAAACCGGAACCATTCGGGGAATTGTAAAAGATGCATCAGGAAACTCCCTAAGCAGCGCTTCGGTTACATTGGAAGGAAAAAAAGCCGGAACTACCACAGACGTTAATGGCGGCTATCAGTTGAAAGTAGTTCCGGGCTCTTATACGGTGGTTGTTTCCTTTGTAGGGCAGACATCTCAAAAAGCCCAGGTCTCCGTTACAGCGGGTGCAACGGCGCAACTGGATTTCAACCTGACTGAAATGGCGGATCTGGGTGGCATCATGGTCGTTGGCTCCAGGAGCAGGTTGCAGCGGAGCAAACTATCTTCGCCCGTACCGGTAGATGTCATCAACACACGCGAAATCAAGAGCTTTGCTCAAACTGATATCACCCAATTACTTACTTACGTGGCACCTTCCTTTCAATCGGCCCGGCAAACCGTTTCCGATGGAACCGACCATATTGACCCTGCAGGCCTGAGAGGCCTTGGTCCGGACCAGACCCTGGTACTGTTAAATGGAAAAAGAAGGCACAATACTGCTTTGGTAAACATCAATGGAACTGTAGGCAGAGGTTCTGTAGGAACAGACCTGAACGCCATACCTGTTGCTGCCATTGAAAGGATTGAAGTGCTGAGAGATGGCGCCGCCGCACAATACGGATCGGACGCTATTGCAGGAGTGATCAACATCGTGCTGAAAAAGAATTACCGGGGGTTTAATATTTCTGCCATGACGGGAGAAAATTTTACCAGGATGCCTTACAATGGCGGAATCAAAATCAATGACGGCCTTACCCACCAGGTAGACTTTTCCGCAGGGCTTGCTAACAAGAAAGGTGCCTTTGTAAATGTAAGCGGTCAGTTCCTGAGCCGCAACCGTACCAACAGGAGCGGCAATGACAATATTCCGTTGATCTATTATGGTAATGGGGGTGCTTTTCCAACAGGCCCTGCAAGTGTAAATGCAGGTGACTACAGAAGGTACCTCATAGACCTTGATAAAGCGTTGGTGGCACAGCGTGGGTATAACCGTAATAACATTGTTGCCGGTAATTCGGCGGCTGTGAATACAGGCGTTTTTGTAAATGCGGCACTTCCGGTAAGTGCCAAATCATCATTTTATCTAACTGCAGGCGGTTCTCACAGGGATGGCGATGCTTCCGGCTTTAGCCGCAATCCGAATTCCATGTCGCAACAGCCGGTGCTTGCAGATGGCAGCCGTTATTACGCCGATGGTTTTCTGCCTGAGATTCATACAAAAATTGATGATATATCACTGATCACAGGTTTTAAGACCAACTTTGGCGGCTGGGATTTCGATCTTAGCAATACCATAGGTCAGAACACCATAAAATATAGTATTGAAAACACCGGTAACGCATCGTTGCCTGCTGGTAATTCAGTGCAAACGAAATTTGATGCGGGTAAGCTTACGTTCCTGCAAAATACCGTCAATGCCGATCTTTCCAAAGGATTTACTTTCACTGATAAGAGTTCGTTGAATGTTGCCTTTGGTGGTGAATACCGATATGAGAACTTTAAGATCGGGCAGGGCGAACTGAACTCTTACACGAACGGTCTCAGAGTGGCCAGCTTTGATTCTATTCCGCCTTATCCCGGAACTACAGGCTACACCAAGATCGCTCCTGTAGGTACTGCCTCAGGTTCGCAGGTATTTCCTGGATTTCAGCCGACAGACGCAGTAAATGCACAAAGAAATGTTGTTGCCGGTTATGTTGACCTGGAATATACATTTGGGAAACTATTGTTAGGCGCTGCCGGGCGTTATGAAGAATACAAAGAAACCGGTTTTAGCTATAGTGGTACCGGCCTGAAACTTACTGCCAAGTACGATCTTACTCCTAACGTTGCCGTAAGAGCTTCTGCCAATACGGGTTTCAGGGCTCCTTCCCTGCACCAGCGCTATTTTCAAAATACCTCTACTCAATTTGTAGGTGGACTTCCCTCTCAATCGCTTACTGCCAATAACAATAACCCAATCGTAAGGAATGCTTTTGGTATTAATGAGCTGAAACCAGAAACTTCCAACAGTTATACCGCAGGCATAGTAGGTAAAGCAGGCAGATCTTTTACATTTACCGTTGATGGTTATTTTATTCATATAGATAACAGGATCGTGTTGTCAACAGCATTTAACCGGTCTAATCCGGTTGCCGCGCCTATTTTCACCGCCAATAATGTGGATGCGTCTGTAAATGCTTTACAGTTCTGGACAAATGCCATTAATACGGAAACTAAAGGACTGGACATCGTACTTACCAACCGCTGGAAGCTGGGCGCCGGTAGTTTTGTGGCCTCCCTTGCCACCAATTTTAATAAAACAAATGTGGTTGGGGGAATTAACACCAATTCGGCTGTAGATGCTGCTGTCAACAATCCCAGTAAAACAGACAAATCAAAAAATCCTGCGAACGACCTGAGCAACATTCTTTTTGATCGCCAGCAGCGTGCAAGGATTGAGGATGGTGCGCCGAAGAGTAAGATTAATCTCACCTTGTCGTACGGCCTTCCTAAATGGGACTTTTTGGTGAGAGCGGTGCGCTTTGGTGAAACAAAATATCTTAATAACGTTGATCCTGCGGCTAAGAAAGAGGATGGTACTTACTGGAATGATGTGGGTCTTGGCACTGACCAGACTTTCCGCGCGAAAATCACCACCGATGTTGTAGTGACTTATAAATTCTTCCCGGGATTGTCATTCGCAATCGGTGCCAATAACCTGCTGGATACTTACCCCGACAGAATTTATATCGATCCGCGGAACAGTTCAAACCTGGTATATTACTCACCTGTGGCAGCGGCCGATCCAAACAAGACGGGTGGCGGTTATGGCGCAGGAAGGGATGCTTCCAACAGAGGCCGCTTTCTGTTTACCACCAGCCAGTTCGGTTTTAACGGGCGTTTTCTTTTTGCCCGTTTGAATGTTGATATCGGACAGTTGTTTAAGTAAGCCTCAATTTTTTAACCACGGAGGAAGAGCCGAGGTAGCACGGAGGTCCACGGAGAAGGCTCCTCCGTGGACCTCCGTGCTACCTCGGCTTTTCCTCCGTGGTTAAAAAAA
>CAXTDO010000370.1:0-6401 GCA_964242315.1 uncultured Flavihumibacter sp. | reverse complement strand
GCTTTTGCCACACTGCCATCCTGTAACGATCGATGGCATGGAGATGCAGTTTGAATTTCTCGATAAAGAACTGCACCATGATTTTTTTTCAGATGATATATTCTCCAAAACAGGCATCGTAATAAAGGGTGAAGCAAAATCGATCGGTCGTACGGGAATTGAAATGGAGATGCTTACCGGGGTTTCCATAGCCGCATTGGAAATATACGACATGCTTAAGCCGGTAGATACAAAATTGGAAATAGGCAGTATAAAATTGCTTCAAAAAAGAGGTGGAAAAAGTGATCGCGAACGCTTCTTTGCAACACCCCCCGTTTGTGCGGTACTCGTCTGCTCCGACTCTACGGCCGCCGGCACCCGTCAGGACAAAAGCGGCCTGCTAATACAGGAAATGCTGGAAGCAGTAAACGCGCAGGTAAAACATTATAGAATAGTTCCGGATAATAAGGAAGACATTCAGAAACAAATCACCCACTGGGTAAATGAAGACATTCACTTCATTTTTACAACGGGAGGTACAGGACTTGGACCAAGAGACAATACCGTGCCTGCCGTAAAAGAAATACTGGAACGTGATGCCGAAGGCATCACCGAAGCAATGCGCTCTTACGGACAAATGCGCACGCCTCTTGCAATGATGAGCCGGGCCGTTGCCGGATCAATAAAGCAAACGCTGATAGTTACCTTGCCGGGAAGTACCGATGGTTGCCGCGAATCGCTGGAAGCCATATTACCGGCAATATTTCATGCAAGAAAGATGATGAAGGGGGGAGGACACTGATATAATGATTAATGTTTGTTGTTAATTAATGTCGTTAGATTAAGGATTTGAAGTTCGAGTTCCAGGTTCCCCTCCTTTTCAAGGAGGGGACGATGAAAAACGATGCGAAGCACGTTTTCTACCGGGATGGTTAATGATTGTGATTAATAAGCCTGGTTGATATGTGTGCCGCCTTAGATGCAGGTTACTAATCACTTGCAGTCATCAACCACCCCCGATCAATTAAGTGCTTCGCATCTTAATTGATCGTCCCCTCCTTGAAAAGGAGGGGAACTATTACGAGTTCGTCATTACGAAACTGAAAAACATTGATTATTTATTGAATATTATTACAACCAGGCGTGGAGAAAATTGCATAAAAAAAGGGCTGCCTAACACCAGCAGCCCTGCACTTTACGATTGCCTACACTAAAACAAAGACTTTAAACAGATACCAACACCAAACGCATATTCATGATAAGGATACATATAGATTTTAAAACGGGGCATTTTCAATAAGACTGCTTTAGACTTTATATAAATTAAAAATGTTAGCTATCATGAAAATTGTAATGCTAATTTAGGATACCCTTTCACAATAAAAAATTAATCAGTAACAATTTGAAGTAAAATACAGGTTAGTACTTACAATACCGATAGGTTTACCTGAAGTGTACGGTTATAATTGCGACAAATAATTACGCTATATTCAACATCAAAAATGTTTTAAGGTTCACTATTTTTACTATTCACTAATTCAATAAACATGTTACCAAAAGTATCGCTTACCAATACACAGTCGTGGAACCAGTTAAAGGATCATTATCGAAATGAAATGAAGCAAACAACATTGCGGCAACTATTCGCAGACAATCCCGATCGCTTCAGTGAGTTTTCTTTTGGTAATGATGATTTTCTGATAGACTTTTCCAAGAACCTCATCAACAATCAAACAAAACAATTACTGCTTCAACTGGCAGAGGAATGTAAAGTAAGCGACGCCATACAGGCAATGTTTAACGGCGAAGTGATCAACGAAACAGAGAAAAGGCCCGTGTTACATGTTGCTTTAAGGAATTTCTCCGAAAAGCCCGTTTACGCTAACGGCAAAGATGTGATGCCGGATGTGAAAAAGGTATTGGCGCAAATGGAAGCCTTTTGTTTATCTATTCATAGCGGTGAATGGAAAGGATACTCCGGTAAAAAAATCAGGTATGTGGTCAATATCGGGATCGGCGGCAGCGACCTGGGCCCGTTAATGGTTACGGAAGCACTGAAGCCATATAAGAATGAGAACATAGAAGCATACTTCGTTTCTAACGTTGATGCAACACATATTGCAGAAATATTAAAAAAGGTTACGCCTGAAGAGACAATTTTTCTGATTGCCTCTAAAACTTTTACCACCCAGGAAACGATGACCAACGCACACACCGCACGTAACTGGTTCCTGAACGAAGCGAAAGATCCTGCGTTTGTCGCCAAACATTTCGTAGCACTTTCCACCAATGAAAAAGAAGTAACGAAGTTTGGAATAGATGCAGCTAACATGTTTGTGTTCTGGGATTGGGTAGGTGGAAGGTATTCGCTTTGGAGCGCAATTGGTTTATCTATTGCCTTAACAATTGGTTACGGAAATTTTGAACTATTGCTAAAGGGCGCTCATGAAATGGATAACTATTTTCAGTCTACACCTTTTGAAAAAAACATACCTGTGCTAATGGCGTTGATCGGACTATGGTATACAAACTTTTATGGCTCTCAAAGCGAAGCCATCTTACCGTATGATCAGTATATGAGTCGCTTTGCCGCCTACTTTCAGCAGGGTAATATGGAAAGCAATGGAAAGAGTACCGACAGAAACGGCGCTCCAGTAACTTATTCAACCGGCCCCATTATCTGGGGAGAACCCGGAACCAATGGCCAGCATGCCTTCTATCAGTTGATACACCAGGGAACGGTGATCATACCTTGTGACTTCATCGCTCCTGCAATAAGTCACAACCCGATAGGCGATCATCATAACAAATTACTATCAAACTTTTTCGCACAGACGGAAGCACTGATGAATGGAAAAACTTCTGAAGAAGCAAAAGCAGAACTGGAAAAATCAGGATTACCTGAAGAAGAGATTCAACAACTATTGCCTTTTAAAATGTTTGCCGGCAACCGCCCTACCAATTCCATTCTCATTAAAAAGATAACGCCGTTTACTTTGGGTAAGCTGATTGCCATGTATGAGCATAAAATATTTGTTCAGGGAATCATCTGGAATATATTCAGTTTTGACCAGTGGGGTGTTGAACTGGGAAAACAGTTGGCTAACAAAATATTACCGGAGTTGGAGGATGATCAACCTGTAACGTCGCATGATTCGTCTACGAATGGGCTGATAAACTGGTATAAGAAGGAGAGGTAATATGGTTTTTCTTTTTTTTAACCACAGAGAAAATGCAAGAGTTAAGGAAGAGGTCACACAGAGGACGCCTCTGTGTGACCTCTTCCTTAACTCTTGCATTTTCTCTGTGGTTAAAAAAAAGCCAGCATACGCTGGCTAAAAATAACACTTAACTAAATGAGTTACCATTTATCTACCTCTTCATGATCATTGTTAATTACTGATGAAGCTACTACCGGAGCAGGTGTAGCCACTTTTTCCTCTTCTACAACTGCAATGGGCTCGGCTTCAACTTGTTCAGATATCATACCATCTCCTTCCTGTTCAGCAACCTGGTCGTGGTTATAGGCGTCAAAATCAAAATCCGGCATCAGATCGGTTTTCACGTAGTCTACTGCTTCGGTTAAGGCTTTAAGAAATTTATTGAAGTCTTCTTTATACAGGAATAGTTTATGCCTGTCATAGCCGTCTTCATTAAACTTTTTGCGACTTTCCGTAATAGTAAGATAGTAATCATTGCTACGGGTTGCCCTGACGTCGAAGAAATACGTTCTGCGCTTACCGGCTCTGATGCGTTTGCTGTAAACGCTTTCCATTCTTTTTTCGTTGTTGTCGTACGCCACAGTTAAATTTTTTACAGTTATTTATTTGTTTCAATAAGAAGCTACAAATATAATATTGTTTTCCAAATGGCAAAATTTAACCATGTGAACCTTTATCTTGAACTTTGATTAAATGATTTAATGAGTACTATGATGGAAAAAAATAATCATAGTAATCAATAAATCATTTAATCAAAGTTCAAGATAAAGGTTCAAACATCAGCTTCTTCTCTTTCCAATTGCTGCTGCTCGTATAATTCAGTATAATAGCCGTTCTGTGCAAGTAGTTGCTGGTGCGTGCCCTGTTCTATTATTTTGCCATTGTCGAGAACGACGATCTTGTCAAAATCGAACATGGAGAATATCCTGTGGGTGATAATTACAGAAGTTTTACCCTGTAAGTAATGATACAGGTTATTGAGAATTTCCTTTTCCGTACGGGCATCCACTGCACTCAGGCAATCGTCAAACACCACTAGCTGCGGTTCTTTGATAAGCGCCCTGGCTATGGAGATACGTTGCTTTTGTCCGCCGCTGAGGGTAACGCCACGCTCTCCTATCACTGTTTTATATCCTTCCGCAAGGCCTTTAATGTCTTTATCTACGCTTGCCATTACCGCCGCCTGCTGCACCTGGCCTTCTTTCACGCCAGACATTCCAAACCTGATATTTCCCTCAATAGAATCACTGAACAGGAATACATCCTGCGGCACATAGCTGATCTGTTCACGCAGGTGAGTAAGGTTCATTTGGTTCACATTAATACCATCTACTGATACACTGCCTTTTACAGGGTCGTACATGCGAAGCAGCAGTTGGGCTATGGTTGTTTTGCCGCTTCCCGTTCTGCCGATGATAGCTACCTTTTGTCCTTTCTTGATATGAAGCGTAAAATTTTTGATGGCATGGATGCCGGTATCAGGATAAATAAAATCAACATTATCGAAGGCTATGGCGCCTTCTACTTTTTTTGTAATGGCATCAACAGGATTCTGAATCGAAGGTACGCGTAGCAGGAATTCATTAAGCCTTCTCTGAGATGTGGCGGCACGCTGTATCATGCTGGCGGTCCAGCCGATAGCGCTTACCGGAAAGGTGAGCATGTTTACATACATCACGAATTCGGCAATGGTTCCGGTGGTTACATTCTGAGCGCCATGAATGGCGTAGATGCCCCCTATTAAAATTGTGAGCAGGGTACTGAGTCCGATCAGCAGGCCCATGGCAGGAAAATAAAGCGATTCCACCTTTGCGAGACTTACCGCATTGCCCCTGTATTCTTCGCTCTTGTTATTGAAAAATCGAAACATCGCATTTTCCTGTATGAATGATTTTATAACACGGATACCCGAATAAGATTCCTGGGCGCTGGTGGTAAGGTCGCTGAGTAAAGCCTGGATGCGCTCGCTCTTTTTGTTAATGATGGTGTTTACGTAATAGATGGTGATTGCAAGCAGCGGCAAAGGCGAAAGCACCCATAAAGTAAGGCTATGGTTTTTGCTCCACATATAGTATACACAAATCCAGATAGTAGCCGCCAGGTTGATGAAATACATCAGGGCAGGACCGGTGTACATACGCACCCGGCTTACATCTTCGGACATACGGTTCATAAGGTCGCCGGTACTATGCCTTTTATAAAAGTTGGTATCCAGCAACTGGTAATGATGGTACACTTCATTTTTTTGATCGTATTCAATATGCCGGCTCATTACAATGATGGTCTGTCTCATTAAAAACATGAAGACACCTCCTAGTAATGCAAGCAGCATGAGCGAGATCATGCAAAGAGCCACTTTGTAGCCGAAGGAAAAATGTGCCGATTCTGTGTAATTGATAAATGTTTGTACAAGCGGATCGTGGTTAACCGTTGTTGAATGTGGTTTATAACCGGGAAGATGCCTTTCTACTGCGTCAATTACATAACCGGTTATCTGCGGCGCAAGAATGCGGAAGTAGTTGGACGCAAGGATAAAAATAATACCCAGTAAAAATCGGTAGCGGTACTTCCAGAAATATTTATTTAAAGATGCGAGATGTTTCATTGGAAGCGAAGGTACGTCCGAACTGTGATTTAGCTGACTAAATGATGAACTATGAACAATCATAGCCCATCATTTAATCATCTAAATCACAGTTCAGACAGCAAAATTTTGCAAATAATACACTTATGTATTACTTTAACTTTCCATAATCACCCTTCATCATGTCAATCACTTTTAAATTTTATGGAACAAAACAAGAAGAGTCTGTTGCAGACGTCCCTCACCTTCAAAGCCTGCATCCGAATTTAAAAGTAGTGGAATACACCAGTATGGCCGCCCGTTCCGGTTTGTCGAAACCGGTTGAGATTAAAGCCGATGAGAAAGACGTGATAGAAATGAAATTAAGTAATGATGTGATATGGCATTACCGCGCCGATGATTTCAAAACTTTGCTGGAACGGCAATCAACATCACGTGGTGGTGACGCTAATGAATTGAGGGTTCCTGAATCGTTTATAACCGAAGATGAAAACCGAGGCTTACCAAAATTTCTGGTAACACAGTCCGTAAGAGTAATCACCGGCTGGGCGGCTCAACAAACCGCCATAGCGCTTGCCAATAAGTTAGAGGAAAAACTTGCTCTGGGTGTGCATTAT
>CAXTDO010000369.1:0-6402 GCA_964242315.1 uncultured Flavihumibacter sp. | reverse complement strand
GCTTGATATCTGTTTTAATTACTGTGGAGGTGTGATGGACACCGGTTTCCAGAAAGACCTCAATATGATCACACATAGTAAAACTGCAGACGCAAAGAATCCTGCAAATTTCAGCTTCATTAAATTTTTGTCGTTTATAGAGGGTAACTTCATACTGGTATCATTTAAATTTTCAAATCAAGGTATTAAATCACTGTAACAAACGTTAAGACACATCCACCCTTTTAGCCAGGATGGTGGTATTTTTCTTAATGTTCCCATTATTTTGCAGGCTCTTTTCAGGATCAAGTATCCTTTTATATATGCCGCCAAAGCTAACAGTATAGAAATTCCACCCGTAGGGTTTATTGTCAGGGCCAATGCAATCAATATCTACATTTCCATCTTTTCTTTCAATATTTAAAAAAGAATTGAATAGCTTACCTAGCTGAAGGTGCAGAGGCGTATTAATTAAAAATGAAGACACTTCTTTAGTACCTGCTTTTTTGGTCAGACTAATATTTATAAGAATAGTATTCAGATAAACGACATCAAGATTTTCTTCAGAATGTATATAACCATTCCAAACCATAGATTTATTTTCAGGTATCAGCAGGAAGTAATTCCATGCCTGAACTATTATATAGGGCAATAGAAATGCACAGCTACTTGCAACAGCCATACGATGCATATCACTGTTTACAATAAAATAAAATAGAAGGAGCGCTCCATATATGATAAGAGCTAAAACAAAAGAAAAGTAAAACTTTTCTTTAATGGAATGATGCGGGAAAAGAGGACGCTTATCCAGTAGATCTGAATGTACTATTCCGAGAAAAACAAACAATGCTAACTGAATGAATCTGACAGCTAAGAATACTGTATCAGATCTGTAGTTGATGATTGATAAAGAGCCAATAGGCAATGCAATTAAGGCGAAGAGGAGAAAATAACGGATAACCTTCCAGTTAAGGAAGAGGTTGATGCTATTATTTTTAACAAGAAATGGCTGCAATTGAAATTCTTTCATGAAAAATAATTATTTATTTTTATTGGACTCAATTACCGGTATCGATTCATATATTAAATAAGGTTTTATTTATCAAGATATACAGGAACGACTACCTTGTTATATACGTACACACCTAGATTTAGGATTTTTGCAGTAAATGAATTTCTAAGCGGCATTCAGGCACTTAACAAGTTGTACTAATCCACTGGTTACTAAACTTTTGACCTTATAGTTCATTGGTAGCAACTACAATTTATCCTTCCACATAGCGGCAATTCTTTGTTTCCACTTGAATTGCATGGCTTTATTACGCATGTGATCGGTATCGCTATCATAAGCCCGCTGTAACAGGTCGTAACGGGCATACATCGCCTTAAAAACCGAGTCAACCTGCTGCCTGTAACCGGTCTTGTCAAAGCACAAGCCCGATAAGGTTTTCTTTAGTTCCAGAGAAAATATCGCTCCCATATCATAATGGCCTTGTTCATGACTTAAGAGAGC
Source organism: uncultured Flavihumibacter sp. (assembly GCA_964242315.1). GTDB lineage: Bacteria > Bacteroidota > Bacteroidia > Chitinophagales > Chitinophagaceae > JADCRZ01. Next base: position 4,910 of record CAXTDO010000369.1, on the reverse strand, counting down.
ATTTAAAAGTTCAGGAGTTTTTATTTTCGATGATTTGATCCATGACTTTTCACTGATGGAAATGCCTGTTTGTACCCTTACTTTAACTTTTCCGGCTTCCGGACAATTTATCGGGCTTGAGTACCTGAGGGATATGGATGGGGTAGTCTGGGCGAGATAATCAACCGATTCGTCGGGCGGACCTTTAAAATCAGCGATGGTTAATTTTTTTATCACCGGCAATTCATTGCCCTGGCAAATCGCAGGAGTGACTTTTAAAAATGCTGACAGGATTAAAAGGAGGTATAATGTGTGAGTGATCAGGCAGTTAAACGATTTCCGCTGGCTTAAGTGATAAATTTTCAATAGTTACACACATTAAAATGTTTTTAAACTTACCGGTAGCGGTCATTTCAGCTTTCCAACACAATACAGAAAACAATTGTACACTACATCCTTCTTACTCCGTTCAGCCTCAGGTTCCTTAGTAATTCGGAATATCGTTTATTGAAAATTTCAAGGGCTTCAGCCGTTGTATTAAAGTCCCGGTCTATAGACCTTCTATGGCCAACGCTTACATGAAGCTTGATAGCGTTATTATCAAAAAAAAGCACTTTTCCCCAGGTGATCTCATCAACGGGAGAGTAGAAGTCAGACTCATACCGCTCCAGGCATACCAGGCTGCCGTTATTCATGTAATATGTTTCGTTACATTCTGTTGAATCAATTAAATAACGAATCTGGAAAATGGGGATCTTCCCTTCGCTTATGGTGTAATACCAGGTTTCCTTTACGGTTATATCATTTTTAAATGATCTGCCTACTCTTATAATACGATTCTGATGGAAGGTCTGCTGCGATTTAAGCGACAGGCTATCGGCTTGTTCTACAATTAAATCAACCTTGGTTCTCCAGTCATAGCTCCTCTGGGCTAAGGCGGTATGAGAAAGGATAATAAAGAAAACACAGGCTACCGGGGTAATGCTCATCCAGTGTATCGGTAGGTGCAGGATGGAAGCTTTCAATCGTCGCTGGCTCATAATATAAAATTAAAATAAAAAGACAAATTAAAAGCGGGATTGTTTACGTATTTTGGAAGCAGGATTCTCAGGAGTAGAAATAATTTACAAAATTTTGCATTGAGATTTTGTAAATTATTTTTAATCCTGAGAATCCTGCTTAAAAAACAAACGATGCTTCAGATCAAGTATGAATTAGAGCCATCAAACCTTCAAACCAAGCTGCAACGTTTCTGGGAACTCTCTGCCCGCAAGATTCACCTTATTGAAAATGATTACGACGCGTCGAAAGGCTCCCCGGTGTTTACCGTGCAGGGAAAATATACCACCCGCGGCTGGACCGAGTGGACACAAGGCTTTCAGTACGGATCGGCGATACTTCAGTTTGATGCCACCGGTGAGCACTCATTTCTCGAAAGCGGTCGTAAGAAAACCGTTAAAATGATGGCGCCGCATGTCAGTCATAGCGGTGTTCACGATCATGGCTTTAACAACGTAAGCACGTATGGAAACCTGCTGCGGCTGATGCGGGAAGAAAAAACAGCCTTCAACGAATGGGAAGTAAATTTTTATGAACTGGCGTTAAAAATTTCAGGCGCCGTTCAGGCAACCCGCTGGACCAATATTCAAACCGGCGGATTTATTCACTCCTTCAACGGTGCCCATTCTCTATTTGTGGATACCATACGTTCCTGTCGTGCACTTATTATCAGTCATTGCCTGGGTCATACCATACAAGGCGAAGGCGATGTAAAAACCAGTCTGCTTGAAAGAGCGTTACAACATATGAAAGCTACTGCCGATTACTGTATTTTCTATGGTGAAGGCCGAGATAGCTACGACGTTTGGGGACGTACCGCCCATGAAAGCATTTTCAATACAAAAGATGGAAATTTCCGCTGTCCCAATGCACAACAGGGTTATTCAGGATTTACTACCTGGACGCGTGGGCTGTCATGGGCCATGTGCGGTTATGCCGAAGAACTGGAATGGTTGCATGCAAATAAAACCGAAGACCTGCAATCCTTTGGTGGTTTTGAACAGGTAGAAGCTTACTTATTAAAAGCAGCAAAAGCGACCTGCGATTTTTATATTGCAAATACTCCTACCAATGGTATTCCCTACTGGGACACTGGCGCGCCTGATCTTTATAAGCTAGGAGACTACTTAAACATTGCTGCTGATCCTTATAATAATTTCGAGCCGGTTGACAGTTCTGCCGCAGCCATCGGCTCACAGGGTTTGCTCAGGCTGGGCAGATACTTAAAAGATAAAGGAGATGAATCGGGTAACAAATACTGGCAGGCCGGAATTACCATACTGGATACGCTTTTTGAAGAACCTTATCTTAGTACAGATGCAAATCACCAGGGGCTGCTGTTACATTCCATCTATCATCGTCCGAACGGATGGGATTATATTCCGCCGGAAAGCAATATTCCCAACGGTGAGTCTTCCATGTGGGGAGATTATCATGTGCGTGAAGTGGCCTTGTACATGCAGAGGGTCATCAGCAATGAAAAGTATTACACATTTTATAACTGTATCCAATGAGCGCCAGCCAATTGACAAACCTCTCCAGGTGCTGCGTTCATACCATCACCACCAAGCCCTGGAACATAGAAGAAGCAGCACGGCAATTTGCTGATATCGGTGTTAAAGGAATCACCGTATGGCGTGACGCCTTGTATGGACGTAACATTGCTGCAACCGGACAAATGCTACGCGACAGCAATCTTGAAATTGTATCGCTTGCCAGAGGAGGCTTTTTTCCGCATGCCGATGCTTCAGCAAGGCGTTTGGCCATTGATGAAAACAGGAAAGCTATTGATGAAGCGGCAGCTTTAGGCGCTCCTCATGTAGTGCTGGTATGCGGCGCCGATCCTGTTCAGCCACTAACTGAATCGCGCAAACAGATACGGGATGGCATTTTTGAATTGCTTGATCATGCAAATGCTGCTAACGTAAAACTTGCGATAGAACCGTTACACCCCATGTACGCTGATCAACGTTCTGCCATAAATACTTTGGAGCAGGCAAATGACATGACAGAAGAAATTAATTCGCCATCGGTTGGTGTTGCTGTTGATGTATATCATCTATGGTGGGACCCTCACCTTGAAAAAGAAATCGCCCGCTGTGGTAAAAATAACCAACTCTTTGCTTTTCATATCTGTGACTGGAAAACGCCCACAGTTGATTTTTTAAATGATCGTGGCCTGATGGGTGAGGGGTGCATACCGGTAAAAGAAATCAGGGGATGGGTGGAAAAAACCGGCTTCACCGGTTTTAATGAAGTGGAAATATTTTCCAATAAATACTGGACGGGAGATCAGCTTGAATTTTTAAAACAAATAAAAAACGCATACCTTAAACACTGTTAGTAATTATTAATGATTAATTATTAATGATTAATTGTTGGTGGTTAAGATTCAATGCTATTTATAGAACCGTTGAAAAGGGTATCTACCCGTTAATAATTAATCATTAATAATTAAATAGCTTCTTACTATGAAAGAAACCAAAATCGGCATTATCATGAACGGCGTTACGGGCCGAATGGGGACCAATCAGCACCTGATGCGATCCATCGTACAGATAATAAAACAGGGGGGCGTGCCCGTTAGTAACGATGAAGTGATCATGCCCGATCCGGTTTTGGTAGGTCGCGACATTCACAAACTGGAAAAGCTTGCTGCACTTTCAGGGGTGAAAAAGATTACCACAGATGTTGATGAAGCGCTTGCCGATCCATATAATATTATTTATTTCGATGCGCAAACAACCGGCCGCCGTGCGGAAGCGGTTCGTAAGGCTGTAAAAGCAGGTAAACATGTTTATTGTGAAAAGCCAATTGCAGCAAGTACACAAACGGCTCTTGAGTTATACCAGCTTTGTAAAGATGCAGGTGTAAAGAATGGAGTAGTGCAGGATAAGCTCTGGCTGCCGGGAATCACGAAAATTAAGCGCCTGATTCAAAATGATTTTTTTGGTAAGATATTATCCGTAAGAGGTGAATTTGGTTACTGGGTGTTTGAAGGCCATTCCATCCCCGCTCAAAGACCGTCCTGGAATTACCGCAAAGAAGATGACGGTGGAATAATTGTAGACATGCTTTGCCACTGGCGTTATGTGCTGGACAATGTTTTTGGAAAAGTAACTTCAGTATCCTGCGTTGGTGCAACGCATATACCGGAACGCATTGATGAAAAAGGAAACCCTTATGTATGTACGGCAGATGATGCCGCTTACGCCAGCTTTCAACTGGAAGGAGGCATTATAGCCCAGTTCAATTCTTCCTGGGCGGTAAGGGTTCGCCGCGACGACCTGCTAACGTTGCAGGTGGATGGTACAAAAGGCTCTGCAGTGGCAGGTTTAAGGGAATGCTACATTCAGCACTATGGCAACACCCCCAAGCCCGTCTGGAATCCCGATGTGGAGCAGCCGATAAACTTTTTTGAAGGCTGGTCAAAAATCCCGGAACAGGAAGTTTTTGGCAACGCCTTTAAAGTGCAGTGGGAATTGTTCCTCAAACACGTTGTAAAAGACGACCCGTTCCCCTGGGACCTGCGCGAAGGCGCCAAAGGCGTGCAACTGGCAGAAAAAGGAATAGAAAGCTGGCAGAAACGCTGCTGGGTAGATGTTGGTGAGTTGTAAGTATTAGGTTTGGGGTATGAGGTATCAGCTATCAGGTATCAGGTATGAGGAGAACCCCCGAATGGGTGAAATTATTATAGAATATGACAGAATAATAAATGGGAACTCCGAAGGGGTGGCATTATTGATTGCATGAGTGGCTCTGTGTCACCCCTTCTGGGAATGTCATTTAATTAAGGATTTTGAAGTTCGGGTTCCAGGTTTCCCTCCTTTTCAAGGAGCGGACGTTCAATTAAGATGCGAAGCAATTAATTG